>NZ_CAMQYW010000064.1 GCF_947039425.1 uncultured Cetobacterium sp.
CACTTTTTCTTTTTTTCTTAGTAGCAGTATAGTTAGCAACCATTGAGTCTACACAACCAGCAGAAACAGCCCAATAAAGATTAGGAACTCCAAGTCTTGTTATATCTTTATCTGAATTAATATCTGGTTGGGCAATAACTCCAACTTTAAAACCATGTTTAACTAACCACTTTCCAATAATAGCAGTTCCATTATATGAAGTATCCAAGTAAGTATCTCCAGATATTAAGATAATATCTAAAGAATCCCAACCAAGATTTTTAACTTCGGTCATTGTAGTAGGTAAAAACATTGATTATCACACTCCTTGTGAAGCAGCCATTAAGAAAGGAACAACCTGTTTCTTTCTAGAAACAACACCATCAACCCATGCAGTATTGTTTTCTAATTGAGTATGGAATCCTTTTTCAACAATATTAGAATCACCAATTACAAGTAACATTGAACCTGCTTTTACAATATCAGTAATAACAAGTACAGATAATTGATATCCTTTAACTTCGTTAGTTTTATTCATTACATTTTCTAAATTTTCTTTTTGATCTAAAAGCCCTTTTACATCAACAGTGTTAACTTGTGAAATAGCAAGTTTAATTCCATTCATAGTAAACTCTTTTTGATCCATAGTTAGTATCTCTTCAGGTGTTTTGTCTGATAAAGATGTACCTGCAATTAACATATCCATTCCATAAGTTTGGAAATCATTAACTTCAGCTATTTTAGCTAACTCTTTAGCAACTTCAATATCTTTTTCAGTACAAGTAGGTGATTTAAACATAAGTGTATCTGAAAGAATAGCACTTAACATTAAACCAGCCATTTCTTTTGGAGGAATAATATCAGCATCTTTATATAGATCATAAACTATAGTACAAGTTGATCCAACAGTTTCAGCATTAATTCTAACTGGTTCATTAGTTTCAAAGTTTCCGAATTTATGGTGGTCAACAACTTGAATAATTCTAGAATCTTTTAAACCATCAACTGATTGAGTAGCCTCATTGTGATCTACTAAAACAACTTTTTTTCTGTTAAAGTTAATTAAATTTTTAGTTCTAATAGTTCCATATACTTCACCATTATTATCTATAACAGGGAAGTTAGTTTGAGATGATTCTTTCATAATATCTTTAATATCAATTAAATGGTCATCTGTTGAGAATGAATAGAACTTCTCATTACCAAGAATAGATAAAATAGATATTGATTGAGATATAAGAGGTATAGTTCTAAAAAGAGAACCATTAACTCTTAAAATCGGTGTTTTAGAATCTCTTGGAAGGATAACATCCTCTTTATCACAACATAAGATGATCATCTTAACACCGAGCTCAATTAAGTCATCAACAGAATCTAGTAGAGTTGTAGTAATAACAATATCACCAGATGAGATATTTCTATATTCACTAACTCCTTTTAAATTAGCTTGGATTTGTCCAGTTGGATATTCACCACTAACAACTTCACCATTTAAAACATGTTTTAAATTTTCGTAAGTAGTGTGATACTTTGTGAATAAATCAGCATAATCTATATTTAAATATGCATTTGCAATTTCAGATATATGTATCATTCCTTTTAAATGATTTTTACTATTAACAACAGGTAAACTAGAGTAGTTTTCCTTAGTCATAATTTCAAGTGCTTTTTTTAAGGAATCTTTATGATTTATAGTTTTCTTTTCAATATGAGTAAGGTCTGAAATTTGAGCACTTACTGTTGAAAGAAACATTGGAGCCTCTATATTAAATTTGTTTAATACGAATTCAGTTTCCTTACTGATATTTCCTAATCTACAAGCTTGTGCCTTTTCACCTTGAAGCTCTTTTAGTGTAGCAAGAGAAAGAGCTGAACAGATTGAATCTGTATCTGGATTTTTGTGTCCAAAAATTAAAATTGGTTCCATGTAAAATACTCTCCTTTTTATTCATAAGTCTATTTAGTATTTTATCATTTTTTTGAAAATAGAACAACTAAATCTTTACTTTTCTTATAAAAAAACATTATTTACAGCATAATAAATAAGAGGAATTGTAGAAAATAAGTTTCTTGTATGATAAAATATAGATAAAAAAGATAATGAGGTGGTAATTGTGAAATTAGTAGATACACATTGTCATTTAGATAATGAAAAATTTAATGAAGATAGAGAAGAATTAATAGAAAAAATAGAAAATGAATTGGAATTTTGTGTGAATATAGGATATGACTTAGAAAGTTCAAAAAAAACTGTAGGTTATACAAAAAAATATAAAAAAATATATGGTGCTATAGGTATTCATCCAGTAGATATTACAGGATACAGTGATGAGTTAGAAAAAGAGTTAGAAGAACTAGCAAAAAATGAGAAAATAGTAGCAATAGGAGAGATAGGATTAGATTATCATTGGATGACTGAACCTAAAGATGTACAAAAAGATGGATTTAGAAGACAAATTAATTTGGCTGAAAAGCTTAATTTGCCAATAGTTGTTCATAGTAGAGATGCAATGGAAGATACAATAGAGATATTAAAAGAGTTTCCAAATATAAAAGGAATAATACACTGTTATCCTGGGTCTACAGAATCAGCTGAAATTTTAATAAAGAACTTTTATCTGGGAATTGGAGGAACATTAACTTTTAAAAATTCAAAAAAACTAGTAAATGTTGTAAAAAATATTCCACTAGAAAGATTAGTAATAGAAACAGATTGCCCATATTTAACACCAGAACCTTTTAGAGGAAAAAGAAACGAACCTTTATATGTAAAATATGTTGCAGAAAAAATTGCAGAAATAAAGGAAATTTCAATAGAAGAAGTAATAGAAGTAACTACAGAAAATGCAAGAAAAGTATATGGAATAAGATAGATGGGAATTCTAGGATTAGGAAATGACATTGTTGAAATAAGTAGAATTGAAAAAGCTATATTAAAAAAAGGGTTTTTAGAAAAGGTATTTACAGAAAAAGAAATTGAACTTATAAAATCTAAAGGTGGTAGAGCAGAAAGTTATGCAGGAAGATTTTCTGCAAAAGAAGCTATATCAAAAGCTTTTGGAACAGGTGTTAGAGGGTTTAAACTGACAGATATTGAAATTTTAAATGATGAATTAGGAAAACCTATAGTAAGTTTAAAGGGTATTTTAAAGGAGAGAGAGAAAAAGGTGAAAATTGAACTTTCTATCTCCCATTGTAAAGAGTATGCAACAGCAGTTGCACTTGTCTTAGAAAGGATGTAATATGGAAGAATTTTATAAAGAGTTAGATGATTTTATTGAGTCTTTAGATGATAAAAAAAATGATTATAAAATTTTATCATTTGTAGTAGATAGAAAAGGATATATTTCAGAAGAGATAATAAATTATATTGCTAAAAAAATAGATATGTTCCCATTTTCATTAGAAGGAACGATTAAGTTTTATCCTAAACTTCAAAAAGCTACAACAAAGTATTATATTCAGGTTTGTGTAGGAAGAAATTGTGGAAGAAAAGATTTAAAAGATAAAATTCAAGAGTTAAGAGAAAAAACAAGATTTATAATTGAAGAGAGAAATTGTTTAGGACATTGTGGAAGAGGAAGTACAGTAACAATAGGTGATGAAGTATTTAAATATAATACCTTAAATGAACTAGAAAAAAAAATAACAAATTTAAAATAAACATGGAGGATATATGGATATATTAGAGCTAAAAAGAGAATACAATCAATATAATGAAAAAATAAATGCAATAAGGGGGTCTCTTTGACCTTGAAAAAAGACTTGATAAAATAAAAAAATTAGAATCTAAGACTTTAGAAGAGGGATTTTGGAATGATAAATTATCAAGTGGAAAAATAATAAAAGAGATGAACGAAGAAAAAGATGTTGTAAAAGAGTTTGGAAATATAGAAACAATGTTTTTTGATGAAGAGATATTAATAGATTTTGTAGATTCTGGAGAAGAGGATTTTATAGATGAATTAACTGAAAAACATAGTGCACTAGCACATATGATTGATAATTTTGATACTAAAATGCTTTTAGATGGAGATTATGATGGAAATAATGCCATTGTTACAATTCACTCAGGTGCAGGTGGGACAGAAGCTTGTGATTGGGCAGATATGTTATATAGAATGTTTTTAAGATGGTTTAATTCAAGAGGGTTTAAAGTTACAGAGATGGATTTTATGGCGGGAGATTCAGTTGGAGTAAAATCAGTAACTTTATTAGTTGAAGGAACAAGAGCTTATGGTTATTTAAAAGGTGAAAAGGGAGTACATAGACTTGTAAGAATATCTCCATTTGATGCTAATAAAAAAAGACATACATCTTTTGCTTCAGTTGATGTTATGCCAGAGGTAGATGATACTGTAGAGATAGTTGTAGATTCTGGAGATTTAAGAATAGATACTTATAGAGCCTCAGGTGCAGGAGGACAACATGTAAATATGACAGATTCAGCTGTTAGAATAACACATATTCCAACAGGAGTAGTTGTAACTTGTCAAAAAGAAAGATCTCAATTAAATAATAGAGAAACTGCGATGAAACTTTTAAAATCTAAACTTCTTGAAATAGAGATGAAGAAAAAAGAGGAAGAATTGAAAAGAATACAAGGTGAGCAAAGTGAAATTGGTTGGGGAAGTCAAATAAGATCATATGTATTTCAACCATATACTTTAGTTAAAGATCATAGAACTGGAGTGGAATCTGGAAATATAAAAGCAGTTATGGATGGAGACTTAGATAGTTTTATAAATGGATATTTAAGATGGGTAAAAAATAAAAACTAATGATCTATCTTGAAAATATCATATATATAGATTATAATACAGGGTACAAATTAAATAAAAGGGAGAGATAATGATGGAAAGAAGAGTAAGAACAAGAATCGCACCTTCTCCAACAGGAGATCCACATGTAGGAACAGCATATATAGCTTTATTTAACTTAGCTTTTGCTCATAAAAATGGTGGAGACTTTATTTTAAGAATAGAGGATACAGATCAAAATAGATACACAGATGGTTCTGAAAAGATGATTTTCGATGCTTTAAAATGGTTAGATTTAAATTATGAAGAGGGTCCTGATTTAGGTGGAGAGTATGGACCATATAGACAATCTGAAAGATTTGATTTATACGGAGATTATGCTAAACAATTAGTTGAAAAAGGTGAAGCGTACTACTGTTTCTGTACACAAGATAGATTAGAAAAATTAAGAGAAAGACAAAAAGCAATGGGGAAAGCTCCAGGGTATGATGGACATTGTAGATCATTATCTCAAGAGGAAATAGATGCTAAGTTAGCAGCAGGGGAATCATATGTTATTAGATTAAAAATGCCATATGAAGGTGAAACTATTATAAAAGATAGATTAAGAGGAGATATTGTATTTGAAAATAATAAAATTGATGATCAAGTTTTATTAAAAGCAGATGGATACCCTACATATCACCTAGCAAATGTTGTTGATGATTATTTAATGAAAATAACTCATGTAATAAGAGCAGAAGAGTGGATTGCATCAACTCCAAAACATATTCAATTATATAAAGCATTTGGATGGGAAGCACCAGAGTTTATACATATGCCACTTTTAAGAAACTCAGATAGAACTAAAATATCTAAAAGAAAGAATCCGGTATCTTTAAATTGGTATCAAGAAGAGGGATATTTAAAAGAGGGAATTGTAAACTTCTTAGGATTAATGGGATATTCTTTTGGTGAAAATAAAGAGATCTTTACTTTACAAGAGTTTATTGATGGATTTGATATAGATAAGGTTGCTTTAGGAGGACCAGTATTCGATCTAGTTAAACTTGGATGGGTAAACAATCAACATATGAGATTAAAAGATTTAAAAGAATTAACTGAGTTAACACTTCCATTCTTTGAAAAAGCTGGTTTTGTAACAGGAATTCCAACTGAGAAAGAGTTTGATACAATTTCTAAAATAGTTGAAATTTTAAGAGAGGGAGCTCAAACTATGAAAGAGATAGTTGAAACTTCTGAAGTTTACTTTAAAGATGAGTATGAGTTACCAGTAGTAACTGAAGAGACTGAGAAAAAAGAAGTTAAAGGAATTGAAAGACTTCATTCAGTACTAAAAGATGAAATTGGAAAAAAAGCAATTAATTTATTCCAATCTAAAATAGAAGCTTGTGAAGAGGAAATTTCAATAGAGCATGCTAAAGAGTTATTAAAAGAAACTCTTGAAGGAATAGGAGAGGGACCAGGAAAAGTATATATGCCTTTAAGAGCTGTATTAACTGGATTACCTAAAGGAGCAGATTTATATAATCTAGTTGCTATTATAGGAAGAGAAAGAACATTAAACAGAATAAATAGAATGAAAAAATTATATAATATATAATATAGAGCTCTGCTAAATTAAATTTTAGTAGAGCTTTTTTTTAAAAGAAATTATATTGTTGGTAAGTACTATATTTATAGATGGTGAGGAGGAAGATATGGATATAGAAAAAGTCATAATAGAAAACTGGCAATGTATAAAATATTTAACAATAGAATTTGAAAAGTTAATGATTTTAATTGGAGAGGGAAATAGAGGGAAAACAAGTACCATAAGTGCAATAATGGCTAGTTTACATTGTAAAAGTATAAAAGAAAGTGATTTTTATAATGAGTCTTTAAATATAGTTATCAGATTAAAGTTAAAAACAAGTAGAGGTTTTGTAACTTTAAAATTTATAAAAAAGCCAGATTTAACAGAAGAGTATTATGAAATATATAGAGGAAATGAAAAAAAGTTATTAGATGTAGAGTATAAAAAAAGAATAGAAAAATTAAAAATAATAAAAATGTCATCAAAAGACATACAAATTAAAGATGCTTTTTGTAATATTAGAGATTTAAGTAGTGTTAAAAATGAAAAAATTTTAAAGGATTTAAATGGAAAAATAGATTTTTTAGAAAAAAATAGAGCATCTCAAAGCTTGCAAAGAAAAATTTTATTTAGCTTTTTTAAAAATATTTTAAAGGAGATAAAAAAAGAAAATATAAAAAATGAGATATATAATACTATTTTAATTTTTGAAGAGCCAGAATTACATTTAAATCCTCAATCAAGTAGGGAATTATATGATATTTTAATTAAATTATCAAAAATTGGAATTCAAATAATAATAGAAACGCATTCAAGTTATTTTGTAGGAATAAAGCAATATAAATCAATTTGTTTAATTAAAAAATTGTATGGTCAGGTAACAGCTTTTCAACATACAAAAGAGTTATTTAATGGGGATGAAATAAAGAACTTTAATATGAACTATTGGATAAATCCAGATAGAGGAGAGATATTTTTTGCAAAAAAAGTTATTTTAGTTGAGGGACAAACAGATAAAATAGCGATATCATTTTTAGCTAAAAAATTAGGTATATATAAATATAGATATTCTATTATTGAGTGTGGTAGTAAAAGTACTATACCACAGTTTATAAAGGTCTTGAATGCTTATAAAATAGCTTATATTGCAGTTTATGATAGGGATAATCACTCTTGGAGAAATGAAAAAGAATTGGAAATTTCTAGATTAAAAAATAAGAAAATAAAAAAACTAGTAAATAAAAAAATAGGTGGATATATAGAGTTTGAAAATGATATAGAAGAAGAAATTTTTAATGAAAAAAGGGAACGAAAAAATTATAAAAATAAGCCATATTATACATTACAAGAAATATCAAAAATTCATTACAAGTTAAGTGGAAGATTAGAAGATAAAATTAAAAAAATATATGAATAAAAATCCCAAATTCAAATATTTGGGATTTTTTATTTTATCTAAATTTTACTATATTAGCTATTTCAATAAGTTTAGAGATATTTTTAGAATAGAAAAATTTAAATGATTCACAAAATCTATTTTTATAATTGTCAGAAAAATCCTTATGTCTTCTACATCCACTTCTGCATAGATTTTTAAAAGAACAAACTTTACAATCATCATGCTCTTTTATTGAGGATTTTATAAAATCAACAGCTTTATCAGAGGAAATAAGGTTAATTAAAGAAGAGCTCATGATATTTCCTAATTTAAATTCATCAAGTACATAAAAATCACAA
>NZ_CAMQYW010000065.1 GCF_947039425.1 uncultured Cetobacterium sp.
TAATAAGAAAAATTAAAATCAATCCTATTTTCTTAATTTTTATTTCAGGAATAATTGGTATTATATTTAAAATATAAATAAATCTTAATCCTCTACTATTACATAAAACCCCATAAGAGTAGCAAGGAATATATATACTAAAATTCTCATATTAGCCTCCTTAAAAAAATTTGATTATATTTTATTTACATTTTTTATTAAATTTTCCTTTAATAAAAAAGAGATAATTATACATTTTGTATAATTATCTCTAAGTAATCAATATTATCTAACTAACCAACCACCATCAATAGCTAATATATGTCCATTTAAGTAATCAGATGCTTTTGATGACAAGAATATTGCTCCACCTACAAGATCTTCTGTTTGTCCCCATCTACCTGCAGGAATTCTTCCTAAAATCTCAGCATTTCTCTTTTCATCAGCTCTTATAGGAGCTGTATTTGCCGTTTCTATATAACCTGGAGCTATTGCATTTACTTGAATATTTTCACATGCAAGTTCATTTGCAAAAGCTTTTGTAAGACCAGCTACTCCATGTTTACTAGCTGTATAAGATGGAACAAATTTCCCTCCTTGGAAAGATAACATTGAAGCAATATTTATAATTTTTCCTCCACCAATCTCTTTCATATATCCTGAAGCACACTTACTTAAATAATAAATAGAAGAAAGATTTAAATCAATTACATTTTTCCAGTCATCATTTGACCCTTCTAAAATAGGTGATCTTTTTATTGTTCCTGCATTATTCACCAATATATCTATTTTTCCATAAGCTTCAACACATTTCTTTACTGCATCCATAGCTACTTCCTCTTTAGATAAATCTCCTGTTTGAAATTTAACTTTTCCACCTATAGCTTCTACTTCTTTTTTCATATTTTCCATATTATCATCATTGTAAGTAAAAATAAATAAATCTGCTCCTGCTTTTGCAAGTCCCATAGCAAGTGCATTTCCAATTCCAACATTTCCACCAGTAACCATTGCAACTTTTCCTTCTAAATTAAACATATTTAACATAAAATCCCCCTTTATTTATTTTAAATTTATTTTTTAAAATATTGTGCTAAGCTAGTTTCCATTTTTTTTTCTAATCTTTTTATTCCACTATTTAAATGATTTAAAATTTCCTCTTCCAGTAACTCATAATTTTTTTCTTTTATATATTTTACTAATAATTTATGATCGTCTACTATTGATTTAAAATCTTTTATTTCTACTATATCTAACATTCTAAATCTCTTATATTGATATTGAGCTTTATTAATTTGCTCTAAAACAAACATATTTTTTGTAGCTCTATACCAAATAGTGTGAAAGTCGCAATCTAATTTATAAAACTCTTCAACTTTAAAATCAGTTTCCAATAAGAGTTCTTGTAATTTTAAATTATATTCTAATTCTAATAAATTTTTTTCATCAACCATATTTAAAAAAGATTTTAATACCTCTTTTTCAATAGCACATCTCATAAATATACTTTGAGAAATTATATCAAAATTTAAAAGAGAGATAGTATTACTTTTAAAAGGAATCCCTTCAATTAATCCCATTGATTTTAATTTTTGAAAAATATCTCTACATGGAGTTCTTGAAATTTCATATTTTTTAGATATTTCAGTTTCTGTTATTATCTGTCCAGGTTTATAATGTAAATTTAAAATTTTTTCTTCTAAATCTAAAGCGATAATATCTGTATTAGTTAAGTTTTTCATATAAACTCCTTTTTCATTGTATACATTGTATACACAATACTATATTCATATATAGATGTCAATAAAAATTTATATAATTTTCAATACTGAAAATTAGAGATAGACAATTATCTAAAAATAAGGTATTTAATAGTTATAGGTAATAAAATTTAGGAGGGGTCTATGAAAAATATTTTTAAATTTATACTTTTTTTTCTTCTATCTATTAACTCTTTTTCAGAAACAAGCCAAGAATATGCTACTGTTATAAGTAGATTTACTAAATTTATAGTACCACAAAGTAATAATGATTATAAAAGTAGTGAGCTTATTAAAACTATAAATAAAAATTCTCAAAAAAAATATTTATGGAAAGAATTTAAAGATATGAAACATGGACCAGATATACTTTTAACTTATAGAAATATTTTTGAACTTTGCAAATCATATAATTATTCTCAATCACAATATTATAAAAATAACAAAGTTAAAGATATTATCTTAGAATCATTAAAATGGATGAGAGTAAATGCTTATCAAGAAGGATTTCCTGAGCTTGGAAATTGGTGGCAGTGGGAAATTGGTATTCCAAAAGAATTAAATAAAATAATAACTGCTATGTTTATATATATTCCAGAAAATGAAAGAAATTTATATTTACAAGATAGTAGATATTTTCAACCATATGCTAAGTGGTCTGGTTATAGTGAATCTGCAAAATTTTCATCTGCCCCTCATAAAAGAATTTCAATGGGAGGAAACAGAATAGATACTGCTTTTATTGTATTTATGAGAGGAATTTTATCTAATAATAAAGATGAAGTGAGTGATGCTTTAAATAGTATAGGAGAAGTTGGAGACTATGTTACTCATGGAAATGGATTTTATAAGGATGGATCTTTCATTCAGCATGATACACTTCCCTATGGTGGAACATATGGTGCTGTTCTTTTAAATGGTTTAGGAATAATTCAATACTTAGTTTCAGATACTCCTTTAGAAATACAAGACAAAAGATTTAATAATATTTATGAATCAATTTTAACTGGATATAACTATATGATAGTTAACGGAAGAATATCAGATTCAATAAGTGGAAGGGCAATTACAAGAGTAAATTCAAATGATATGCTAAGAGGAGAGGAGAATCTATTATCTATTGCGATGATCTCTAAAGGAGCACCTTTAAAATATAAAGAAAAGCTTAAAGAGCTTGTAAAAAGAAATATTTTAGAAAATAACTTATACTATTTACCTGATAAAACTAAAAATCCTATTGAAAAAAAGGTTTTAAAAGATATTATGAGAGATAACTCTATACAAATAAAAGAGATTATTGGAACTAAAAACTTTAGTAATATGGATAGAGTAGTCTCAAGAAATAAAAATTATAGTTTTATTTTAAGCATGAATTCAAATAGAGTTGGAAATTTTGAAAGTATTTTAGGTGAAAATTTAAGAGGATGGCATACTAGTGATGGAATGTCTTATTTATATACTCCAAATAAAAAGGAGTATTTTGATTTCTGGCCAACAGTTGATCCATATCATCTTCCTGGTACTACTGAAAGTTTAACTTTTAGAAGAGATGGAAAAGGACAAAGAAGAGTTAAGAAATATATGGTTAAAAAAGATTTTGTAGGTGGTTCAACTGATGGAACTAATGCTATTATTGGAATGGATTTTAGTTCTTGGAATGATAAAACTTTAGCTAAAAAATCTTGGTTTATTCTATCAGATAAAATTATTGCTATTGGTAATGTGGATAGCTCTGATGGAGAAGTCCATACAACTGTTGAAAATAAAATTTTAGAAGACAAATCTCAAGTTATTGAAAATAATAGTAAAAAACTCATAGTTAAAAATAATATTTCAAACTTATATACTGGATATTTTTCTTTAAATAATAACAATTTAATTTCTAAGATAGAAAATAGAAGTGGTTCTTGGAAAGAAATTGGTGGAACTGGTACTAATGATAAAATAATAAAAAAATATATTTTATCATATATAGATCATGGTATAAATCCACAAAATAAAACCTATGCTTATATAATTTTCCCTGAAACTTCTTTAAATAATTTAAATGAATTTCAAAAAAATAACATTAAAATATTATCTCAAACTAAAAGAGTTCATGGTCTAAAAGTGGGAAATATTCTAGGTATAAACTTTTGGTATGGGGGAGAAGAGATTATAGAGGGTATTAAAGGAAAAACACCTTTAAGTTTAATTGTTTATAAAAATAAAAAAAATATTGAAATTTATGCTAGTGATCCAACTCATAAAAATGGGCATAATGCCACTTTAGAAATTTATGGAAATTTTTCATTAAAAAATAAAAATTCAAATATAAAACTATCAAATTTAAATGGAATTACTAAAATTATATTTAAAAACTTAAAAGATGGAGCTACAGAAAAAATGATTTTACAAAAATTTTAAATTTGATTTTTTTATTAAATAGGTGTATAACGTAAGTGTATTAAATCTTTATGCTCTTATAAATTAGAAACCTTATTGACCTAGGGTTTCTTTTTTATTAAAAAAAATAGTAGTCTCTATTTAGAACAATTCTAAATAGAGACTATTTTTATTTTTTATAAATTTCCAAAATATATTTTTAATAACAGTTTAATATACTCTTCATCTGTTAAAATATTTGGATTAAATTCAGTACAAATATCAGCTTTTATCTCTGATAACATTTCAGGAATCAGATTTTGAAACTCTTGAAAATCTATATTTAATTCACTTAAAGATTTTTCTATTCCTAAAGTTACTTTTAAATTTTCAATATACTTAACAAAGCTTTCTTTTCCTTCTAAGTTTAACTCTTTAGCTAAAACTTCATATCTTTCATTGGCATTTTCATTAATCTTAATAATATAAGGTAATAAAATAGCATTTGCTCTACCATGACTTAAATGAAATTTTGCTCCAATAGTATGAGCAATACTATGATTTATACCTAAAGAGGAATTATTAAAAGCTACTCCAGCTAAACAAGAAGCAAATTGAACATTTTTTCTAGGTTCTAAATCTTGTGCATTATTATAATGTTTAACTAAATTTTTATTTAATAATTTTAATGATTCTAAGGCCATAGCATCTGTAAAAGGATTTGCTACTTTAGAAACATAAGCTTCTAAAGCATGTGTGAAAACATCCATTCCTGTATCTGCAATTATTTTTTTAGGTAATGTCTTCATAAATTCTGGATTTAAAATTGCTATATCTGGTAGCATCTCTTCATTTGCTAAAGCAATTTTTTTATTTCCTTCTGTTATTACACTGTATGATGTCACTTCTGATCCTGTTCCACTTGTTGTTGGAATTGCTATAAAAAGTTTATTATTTAAAGTAATCTTTAATTTTCTTCCAAAATATAGCATTCCCTTACAAGCATCTATTGGAGAACCTCCACCTAAAGCTATAACCACATCTGGATTAAAAAGAACTAACTCTTTTAACCCCTTTTCCACTACATCTGTTGTTGGATTAGGTGTAACTTCATCAAAAATTTTCACTAATGAATTTTTTGGTAAAAGTTCTGTAATCTTATCAACTAATTTTAATGTAACCATTGATTTGTCTGTTACTATAAATACTTTTCCATTCACATTATTTTTTAAAAAATTTAATGAATTTTCACCAAATTCAATCTTTGGTTTAATATAAAAATTTTTCATAATATTCACCTACTTCTGTTCTGCCCAGTTTGCTGGATATGCTACATATGTGTATTTAGCATATTCTGGAGCACTAAATTTAATTGTTGAACCTTTAGGAATTAAAATTACATTTCCAACTTCTCCTGCTACAACTCTTCCATCTATAACTATTTCTAATCTTCCCTCTATAATATATAGAATTTCATCATAACATAAAGTCCATTCGAAAGTACTTTTTGTCATTTCCATAATTCCTGTTCCCATTCTAGGACTCTCTTCCAATGTAAATAAATCAGTTACATAAACCTCATCTGCTGGATTTCCAGTATCAAATTTAACTTTTGTAATTTTATCAGTTTTTACAACTGCTATTCCACTTTTATCAATATGTTTAACTTCATTTTTTTTTGTTAATTCCTCTGCGATTACCTTTTTTATTAACATTTCTAATTCTTTTTCATTTATATTCATTATGCTCTCCCATTAACTATATTTTTTTCTGTTGATGTCCCTTTTATATTTTTAAACATAACTTTTGCTACCATCACTGCAGAAATACCTCCAACTAATTTTCCAACAACCATAGGGAATATCATTTGAGTATCAACACCAGCTGTAAATCCTAAGTGATCTCCAAATACAAAGGCTCCACTTACTGCAAATGCCACATTTAGTATTTTTCCTTTATTATCCATATCCTTCATTAACCCAAACATTGGAATTGTATTTGCTAAACTTGCTACCATTCCTGCTGCTGCTTTTTCATTCATTCCTAAAGTTTGTCCCATTTTAGTTAATGGTTTATTTAAAACTTTTGTTAAAAAATGAACTAAAGGAAAAGCTCCTGCTAAAGTAACTGCTATACTTCCAACTACTGAAATTCCCTCAGTTATTGGTGCCATTCCAGGAATAACAACAATTCCTGTTAAAAATTCAACTATTCCTGCTGCAAGTCCTATTGTAATAACAATAACTACTCCTTTTCCAAAAATAGTAAATCCTGTTGTCATTTTATCTGGAATTTTCCAAAGTCCTATAGAAATAAGTCCAGCAAAAATTATAATTGGTAAAATATTAGAAATTACTAAATCAAAAGAGAATCCAGCAGCAAGTCCGCCTGCTAAACAACCTAATGGAATTGTTATCATTCCTGCTAAAACACCTTTAGCTAAAAACTCTCTATCCTCTTTTTCTATAATTCCAAGAGCTACAGGAATTGTAAACACTAAAGTTGGTCCCATCATAGCACCTAAAATTAATCCAGCAAATTTTCCTGCTTCTGGTGATAAGGCTAACTCCATTGCAAGAGGATATCCTCCCATGTCATTAGCTAATAATGTTGTTGCAAACATTGCTGGATCTGCTCCTAACATTGTATATGCTGGAGAAATAATTGGCTTTAAGATATTTGCAAGTACTGGAGCCAAAGATATTACTCCAACCATAGCTAAAGCCAGTGCTCCCATAGCTGTTATTCCCTCTTCAAATTTTTCACCATAACCATATTTATTTCCTAGACACTTATCAATTGCACCAATAATCATAAAAAATACCATAATGTAAATTATAATTTCATTAATACCCATTTTTTATTGCCTCCTCCACTTTAGTTGTTATTTTTTTTAAAATTGAATCATCAGTTATTTTAAAATCTGTTTTTAATATTTTTTCTATTCTCATAATAATACACTCCTCCTTAGGAGTATCTTGAGTAACTGTTTTTATTCCATTTATTTTTAAATAATCATTTACATTTGGAGAAATTATCATATTTTTAGTTTTATAAAACTCTTTATCAACTATAAACTCTTTTATATTCTCTAAATTTATAAGTTTTTTCTTCATATCTATTCACCATCCTCAAAGCCATCTATTATACCTATTGTTATAGCATCTATTGGAATATCTTGAGATTCTAATACCTGTCTAGCACCACTACCTCTAGTAATTAAAACCATATCTCCAATTCCAGCTCCAATATAATCACAAACAACTATTTTTTCTGAATTATCAAGCTGAGCTATCATAAATTTTAATCCATTTAAAGATTCATCTTTTCTAGTTGCCCAAACATTTCCAATAATTTTTCCTATGACCATTATTATCCCCTTTTTATAATTTTAATATTATTTTCTTTAATATAATCTATGGCTAACTGTGTAATTATTGTTTTTTCTGAAATTATAATCTCTTTTTCTTTTAATTTTTTTATATCACTTAAATTTAATACTTTTTTATTAAAAGAATATTGATTTGAAGCATTTTTTAAAAAATCTATTATCTCTATTTTATTAAAAAACTTTATTCCATAATCTTTTAACATATTTTCATAATTTTCATATTTTTCTAAAAGTTTTCCTGGAATATTTTTGTAACTTCTCCACTCTAGTCCCTCTTTTATAAGAAATACCTCATCACCATTTAAAATATGATTTAAAATCTCTTCATCTTTTTCATTTGAAAATGTCCCATTTCCTAAAGCAACTAATTCTGGAATTTTTAAATTTGATACTATTATTTTTTTAGAGTCATTGGAAAAAGTAAAGTCTTTTTCCAATGACTCTTTTA
>NZ_CAMQYW010000066.1 GCF_947039425.1 uncultured Cetobacterium sp.
TATTATTAGAATTATTATTTGTATCTATTTTTTCTTTTTTATTTGCAATAATTACCTCTGTTGTTAAGATTAATGCAGATACAGAACTAGCATTTTGAAGAGCAGATCTAGTAACTTTAGTTGGATCTAGAATACCATTTTCTATCATATTAACATACTCTTCTGTTGCTGCATTTAATCCAAAACCTTCAGGTAAGTGTTTTACTTTTTCAACAACAACTCCGCCATCAAGTCCAGCATTTATTGCAATTTGTTTAAGTGGAGAAGTAAGAGCATTCTTAACAATATTAGCTCCAATTCCTTCTTCTCCCTCTAAAATAAAATACTCCATAGAGTGAGCAATTTCAGCAAGAGTAACTCCCCCACCAGGAATAACCCCCTCTTCAACAGCAGCTCTAGTTGCATTTAAAGCATCTTCTATTCTCAATTTTTTCTCTTTCATTTCAACTTCTGTAGCAGCTCCAACCTTAATAATAGCAACACCACCAGAAAGTTTAGCAAGTCTATCTTGAAGTTTTTCAATATCATACTCTGAAGTAGATTCTTTTATTTGATTTTTAATTTGAGAGATTCTATTTTTTAGTAGAGTCTCCTCACTAACACCATCAATAATAACAGTAGAATCTTTAGTTACTTTTATTTTTTTAGCTCTTCCAAGTTGGAAAAGCTCAGTGCTTTCAATTTTCATACCTTTTTCTTCAGATATAACTTGTCCACCAGTTAAAATAGCAATATCTTCTAATATATCTTTTCTTCTATCTCCAAAAGATGGAGCTTTAACACCAATAATATTAAGAGTACCTCTAATTTTATTTAAAACTAAGGTAGCAAGAGCTTCTCCATCTAAATCTTCAGCAATAATCAGAAGGGGTTTAGATGTTTGAACAGTTTTTTCAAGAAGAGGTAAAAGTTCTTTCATACTAGAGATTCTCTTATCTGTAATTAAAATATATGGTGAATCTAAAAGAGCTTCCATTCTTTCAGAGTCAGTGACCATATAAGGCGATAAGTAACCCTTTTCAAACTCCATCCCTTCAACAACTTCAAGAGTTGTTTCAAGAGAACGAGCTTCTTCAACAGTTATAACACCAGTATCTCCAACTTTACTCATAGCTTCAGCAATTAGAGCACCAATTTCATCATCACCAGCAGAGATAGAAGCTACCTGAGCTATTTCACTATTAGATTGAACTTTTTTAGATTTTTCAACAAGGAGTTCAATGGCTCTTTTAGTAGCTTTTTCAATTCCTTTTTTTAGAAAAATAGGGTTTGCTCCAGCAGAGACCATTTTTAGTCCCTCTTTAACAATAGACTGAGCAAGTACTGTAGCTGTAGTAGTTCCATCTCCTGCAACATCATTAGCTTTAGTGGCTACCTCTTTAATAAGTTGAGCACCCATATTTTCAAATGGATCTTCAAGTTCAATTTCCTTTGCAATAGAAACACCATCATTTGTTATAAGTGGAGCTCCATAAGCTTTCTCTAAAACAACATTTCTACCACGAGGGCCAAGAGTTATTTTAACAGCATCTGCAAGTATATTTATTCCATCTTCTAATTTTTTTCTAGCTTCAGAATTAAATTTTATAATTTTAGCCATTATATGCCTCCTTTATAATTTAATTTCATTTTTTAAAAAATCAATTAAATCATTTTTTGTTTCTGGATTTCTAAGACCAAATTCAATATTTGCTTTAAGAAGTCCAATTTTATTACCTATATCATATCTTTTACCTTTAAAGGTATAGGCAATAACTTTTTTGTTATTTTGTAACATTTTTAAAATACCATCAGTAAGTTGAATCTCTCCACCCTTACCAGCTTCTGTAGTTTCAAGATAGTCAAAAATTTCAGGAGAAAGAAGGTATCTTCCTAAACAAGCTAGATTAGATGGCGCTTCTTCCATTGATGGTTTTTCAATAAAATCTATCATTTCAACAGTATCTTCATCTAAAATTTTTGATGGTTTAACAACACCATATTTAGAAACATCCTCTTTTTTAACCTCTTGAACTCCAATAATATTTCCACCATATTTATTGTATGTATCTATTAATTGTTTAGCAACTGGAGTTTCAGGATTATATACAATATCATCTCCAAGGGCAATAATAAAAGGTTCATCTCCAATAAATGATTTAGCTTTTAAAATAGCGTGACCAAGTCCTAAAGGATGATTTTGTCTAACATAATAAATATTAGCCATATTAGATATATCATCAACTTTTTTCAGTAGTTCCATTTTCCCATCTTTTCTAAGAGTATTCTCAAGTTCATAAGAGAAATCAAAGTGATCCTCAATAGAGTTTTTATTTCTACCTGTAACAATAACAATATCTGTAATACCAGAAGCAACAAGCTCCTCTACAATATATTGTAAAGAGGGCTTGTCAACAATGACAAGCATCTCCTTTGGTTGAGCCTTAGTCGCTGGAAGAACCCTTGTTCCTAAACCAGCTGCAGGTATAATAGCCTTAGTAACTTTTTTCATTTTTCCACCCCAGTGTAATTATTTTATTTTTGCTCCAATTTTAACAGATGAATCTATTTCAACAAGTTTTAATTTTTTCTTTTCACTTGAACTTAAAAGCATACCTTGAGAAAGAACTCCTTTTAAAGTAACTGCAGGTAAGTTTAAAATAGCTAAAACTTTTTTTCCAACTAACTCCTCTGGATTTGGGTAGTATTTAGCTATACCAGAAACAATTTGTCTAACTTCTTTTCCAGTTTTAACTTTAAATTTTAAAAGTTTATCTGCTCCTTCAATATTTGAAACTTCAAGAATTTCAACAACTTGAATATCAACTTTATCAAAGTCAGAGATTTCAATAGGATTTTCAACTTCTAAATCTTCATTTATTGCCATAGGATCTTTTTTAGGAGCCTTTTTTTCTGTTTCAAGTCTAGGGAAGATAGGTTCAGCATTTCCAAGAATGTGTCCCACTGGAAGTAAGTTCCATCCTTTAACATCTTCTATTTGAGCTTCCATAATATTTTTTGTAACTCCAAGTTGATTCCATATTTTTTGAGAAGCTGTAGGCATATAAGGAGCAGTAAGAACTGCAACTTTATAAAGAGCTTGCACTAAGAAATTCATAACTGTACCAAGTCTTTCAAGAGTAGACTCATCTTTAATAAGTAGCCAAGGAGCAGTTTCATCAACATATTTATTCATTCTAGAGATAAATTTCCAGATAGCTTCAAGAGCTTTTGAGAACTCAAGTCTACTCATATGAGAATCAACATTTTCTAGAGTTTCATCCCATAAAGTTTTAACACTTTCATCAAGAGGTTCAAATTTGTCCCCTTTAACAATTGTACTGTTAAAGTATTTTCCATACATTCCAAGAGTTCTGTTTAGTAGATTTCCAAGGTCATTTGCAAGATCTGAATTTATTCTAGTAACTATAGAAGGAGTAGAGTAATCTCCATCATTTCCAAAGTTAACCTCTCTCATTAAACAGTATCTAAAAGCATCTACTCCATATTTTTTAACTTCATCTAAAGGTGCAACAACATTTCCTTTAGATTTAGACATTTTTTCCCCTTGAGACGTCCACCAACCATGTGCAACTATTTTATCAGGAAGTTTCTCACCAGCAGAAAGAAGCATACAAGGCCAAATAATAGCATGGAATCTTAGAATATCTTTTCCAAGAAGATGAACTACTTCACCATTATTCCAGAATTTATCAAATAACTCAGGGTTGTTTTCATAACCAACAGCAGTTAAATAGTTTGTTAAGGCATCAAACCATACATATGTAATATGTCCTTCTGCAAACTCAATAGGGATTCCCCATTCGAAAGTATTTCTAGAAATTGATAGATCTTGAAGACCTTGTTTTATGAAAGAAGTAACTTCATTTTTTCTAGAATGAGGAAGAATAAAGTCAGGATTTGCTTCAATATGCTCAAGTAAAGCATCTTGATATTTAGACATTTTAAAGAAGTAAGATTCCTCTTTAACTATTCTTAATTCCTTTCCACAGTCTGGACAGTGCTTTTCATTTACAATTTGATTTTCAGGAACAAATGTCTCACATGAAACACAGTATTTCCCCTCATATTCACCTTTATAAATATCTCCTTTATCGTGAACAACTTTTAGTATTTTTTTAACTGCATCCTTATGTCTTTCTTGTGTAGTTCTGATAAAATCAGTTTGATTAATATCTAAAGCTTTCCACATATCTAAGAATCTAGGAGCCATAGAATCTGTCCATTCTTGTGGAGTTAAACCTCTATCCTTTGCAGCTTCCTCTACTTTTTGTCCATGCTCATCTGTTCCAGTTAGAAAGAAAACATCATATCCCATAGATTTTTTATATTTTGCTATAACATCAGCAGCAATAGTTGTATATGCACTTCCAACATGTGGATCTCCGTTTACATAATAAATTGGTGTTGTAACATAAAAATTTTTACTCATGTGTATCTCCTTTCAAATATATTTTATTTTTTTCTTAATTCTTCTTCAGCTTTTTTATCAAGCTCAAGAAGGGTATCTCTTACAATGTCAAGATAATCATTTTTATTTGCATCTTCTGGAATAAAAATAGGATCTCCTGCAATACAAAGCATTTTAGAAAATGGTTTTGGCATTTGAAATTTATCCCAAGTTTTTTCAAAAGTCCATTTATTACTAAAAGCTACACCTACAGGAACAAGTCCCATTCCAGATTTTTGAGCAAGATATAGCATTCCAGGTTTAACTTGGTAAATAGGACCTTTAGGACCATCTAAAGGGGTACCTGCACTATATCCTGATTTTATAAATTTTATTAATTTTAAAACAGCTTTAATTGAATCTTTTCCAGAAGAACCACGAACAACAGTGAATCCCATTTTTTCCATTGGAACTGAAATAAGTTCTCCATCTTTTGAAGGACTAGCAAGAACAGCTTTTTTATCAGTAAAATTAATCAAACCAAGAGAAGCACCTACTAACTTATTATGCCAAAAACCACAAACATAACCCTCATTTTCTTTGATTTTATCACTTTTAATAACTTGAATTTTCATAGTTTTAGAAATGATTTTAAGTAAATAATATAAAATTAAACCATATCGTTTGAATTTTTTATTTTCCATTGAATAGACCACCCATAATCATAGTATTTTCATATAATTATATCATAGTTTTAATATAAAAAAAAGCACCAACACAGAGTATTGGTGCCGTATTAAAAGCTAAATTAGAATAATCCTGGAATGTTGATTCCACCAGTAATAGCAGACATCTCTTTTTCAGCTAATTCGTCAGCTTGTCTCATAGCTTCGCTAACAGCAGAAAGAACTAAATCTTCTAACATCTCTTTATCTTCAACAGCGTCTTTAATAGTTTCGCTAGATATTGAAATAGAAACGATCTCTTTTTGTCCGTTTGCTTTAACTACAACAGCTCCTCCACCAACAGAAGCTTCAACCTCTTTACCTCTTAAAGAATCTTGAACCTCTAACATTTGTTGTTGCATAGCTTGAGCTTGTTTTAAAATATCTGTTTGAGAGTTTCCTCCACTAGTTTTTTGTCCTTTTAATTTTCTAACCAATTTAATCCCTCCTAATTATAGTATTCAGTCCGTAAGATTATATCATATAGAGCTTGTTTTTATCAACAACAGATTTAGAAGCTCATGTATAATATTGGTTTAAATAAAAGTTCATCATTTTTAACTATATTTTTTAAATTACTTTGTTCTTTAAAATTTAAAAGAGTATTTAATTTTACAAATGGAGATGAAAAAGATTCGAAAATATTTTCTAAATTTTCTTCATAAGGAATTTCAATAACAGAATAATTTTTTTCAATTTCTAAATTAGTAGCCAAACTAGAAATAGTATCTTCTAAACCACCGATTTGATCTACTAATCCAATTTTTAAAGCTTCTTGACCAAGCCAAACCTTACCTTGAGCAATTTCATGAACTTGTTCTTTAGTCATATTTCTACCATAAGAAACTTTTGTTAAAAATTCATCATATACTCTTAAGTTAGATTGATAAATTTTAGCTTCTCTTTCAGGAGTCATAGGTGACATGACAGAATAAAGATCTGCATCTTTACCTCTAGATATCTCTTCCATATTCACTCCAACTTTTTCAGTTAGTTTTTTAAAATTAGGAATTAAACTAACAACTCCAATAGATCCAGTAATACTGTTTTTATCAGCAAATATTTTATTACCACCAGAAGCTATATAGTATCCTCCAGAAGCAGCAACACTTCCAATAGAGATATAAATAGGTTTTTTTATACTTCTAACAGTATTGTAAATAATATCAGAAGCAAGAGCCGATCCACCAGGGGAGTTGATTCTTAAAACAATTCCTTTAACTTTAGGGTTAGAATTAGCTTTTTCAAGGGTAGTAATTAATCTTCTAGGAGTAATAATACCACCTACTTTTTTATTATCTCCAGTATAATTTATTTCTCCATTAGCATAAACAATGGCAATTTGATTATCTTTTTCAATTTCAGGTATTGAATATCTTTCAATTAAAAGAGTATTTTTCATTTTTTGACTTTTCTTAAAATTTTCATAATATTTCAAATGATCAATAAGCTTGTTTTTTAAAAGAGTGCGAGATGTTCCCCCCATTAAATCCCCAGAAAGAGTAAGTTTACTAAATTCATATTTACTGATATTTCTATTTTTAGAAATATCATCAACAAACATAGAATAGGTTTTATCTAAAATTCTTTTAGTATTAGCTTTATATTCTGGAGAAATTGTTTTTCTTTTATAGTTTTCACCATAACTTTTAAAATTACCAACATGTATAACATCAACATCAATACCAACTTTGTCAGCAAGGGATTTATAGTATGGAATTTCTTTATTATATCCTGTAATATTAGCTGAGGTTGCAGCAGATGGTGGCATAAAAGTAGCAGATGAATAACTACTGATTAATAGAGAGTTATTATCAATATATGCTCCATATGAATAAATTGGTTTTCTAGCTGTTTTAAAATCTTTTAAAACTTCACCTAGTTCAGATATTTGAGGTTTATTTAAAGTATTTCCATCAAAAAATAAAACTATTCCTGATATTTTTTTATCATTTTTAGCAAATTTTATTTTTTCAAGTAATTGGTAAAAATTAGTTGATGTTGTATTAAAATCTAGTGGTGAATCGATAAGATTTTCATTGTATTTTTTTGATAAATCAACTTCTAAAAATGTATTAGATTTAATAGTTGGTTTTTTTTCTCTAGATAAATATGAAAAACCAAAGATTAAAATAATTCCTAATACAATTAATTTTATAATTAAAGCTGAAATCTCTGTAATTATAAATTTAAAAAATCTAAAAATATATTTAATTATAAACATAGAGCCTCCTTTTATTTCTTTGAAAAAAAGATAGTGTTTTCACACTATCTTTTTTCTTTTGAATTTTGTAATTCCTTTTCAAGTAAATCTAATAATCTATTAAATTCTTTTGGAACAGCTGTAAAACTATCTTTATTAGTTAAATCTACACCAGCTTTTTTTAGTTGATTCATAGGATGGTCATTTCCACCAGATTTTAATAAGTTTAAATATGCTTCTTTTGCATTGTCTCTCTCTTGAGCAGAGTAATTTTTATTTGTAATTCTGTCATATAGATTAGCAGATGATGCAAAACTAGTAGCATACTGATAAACATAATAAGGTGAGTTGTAAAAATGAGGGATTCTAGCCCAAATTATCTTTTGTAATTCATCCATTGAAAGTTCACTACCAAAATATTCTGTAAATAATTTTGACATAATACCACTTAAAATTTCAGGTGTAATAGCCCCACCATTTTCAACAATTTTATGTGCTTGATATTCATAATCAGCAAATAAAGATTGTATATAATAAGTACCTACAATTCCACCAATAGCTTGTTCTATTAGAGCAATTCTCTCTTTA
>NZ_CAMQYW010000067.1 GCF_947039425.1 uncultured Cetobacterium sp.
TAATAATAGCTACAACTAGACCTGAAACTATGTTAGCTGACGTTGCTATTGCTGTTAACCCTAATGATGAAAGATATAGCCACTTAGTTGGTAAAACTGTAATCTTACCTTTAGTTGGAAGAGAGATTCCTGTTATTGCTGATGAGTATGTTGATATTGAATTTGGAACTGGAGCTTTAAAAATAACTCCTGCCCATGATCCTAATGACTTTGTTTTAGGAGAAAAATTTAACTTACCTATTATTAATATGATGACTCCTGATGGAAAAATATCTGCTGAATATCCTGCTTATGCTGGTATGGACAGATTTGATGCTAGAGTTAAAATGGTTGAAGATTTAAAAGAACAAGGTTTCTTAGTTAAAATAGAATCTCATGTTCATAATGTCGGTGGATGTTATAGATGTGATACTGTTATAGAACCTAGAGTTTCTAAACAGTGGTTTGTTAAAATGGCTCCTTTAGCTGAGAGAGCTTTAGAAGTTGTTAGAAATGGTGAAGTTAAAATCATGCCTAAGAGATGGGAAAAAGTTTACTATAACTGGCTTGAAAATATAAAAGACTGGTGTATCTCTAGACAAATCTGGTGGGGACATAGAATTCCTGCTTGGTATGGTCCTGATATGCATATGTTTGTAGCTAAAAATGATGAAGATGCTATGGCTCAAGCTACGGCTCACTATGGTAAAGAAGTCGAATTAACTCAAGAAACTGATGTTTTAGATACTTGGTTCTCATCTGCATTATGGCCTTTCTCTACTTTAGGATGGCCTGAAAAAACAAAAGAACTAGAAAAGTTCTATCCAACAAGTACTCTTTGTACTGGTGGAGATATTATATTCTTCTGGGTTGCTAGAATGATTATGTTTGGTCTTTACACTATGGAAGAGATTCCTTTTAAAGATGTTTACTTACATGGTATTGTTAGAGATGACTTAGGTAGAAAAATGTCTAAATCTTTAGGTAACTCACCTGATCCAATTAACTTAATAAAAGAATATGGTGCTGATGCTATTAGATTTACAATGCTTTATAATACATCACAAGGACAAGATGTTCATTTCTCTGAAAAATTAATTGAAATGGGTAGAAACTTTGCTAATAAAATATGGAATGTTTCTAGATTTGTTCTTATGAACTTAGAAGACTTTGATGCTAAATCATTTGATAAATCAAATGTTGAACTTGAGTTAGTTGATAAATGGATATTCTCTAAGTTTAATAGAACAGCTAAAGATGTTGCTGATAAACTTGAAAAGTTCCAACTTGATGAAGCTGCTAAATCAATATATGAGTTCTTAAGAGGTGACTTCTGTGACTGGTATGTTGAACTTGCAAAAGTTAGACTTTATAATAAAGTGGAAAGTGGAGCTAAATCTAGACAAACTGCTCAATATGTTCTTTGGTCTATTTTAGATTCAGGACTTAGACTTCTTCACCCATTTATGCCATTTATGACTGAAGAGATTTGGCAAAAAATTAAACTAGAAGGTCAAACTATTATGCTTGCTGATTACCCTGTTTGTAATGATGCTTTAGTTAATATAGAGGATGAAAAAGCTTTTGAATATATTCAAGGACTTATCTCATCACTTAGAAATATTAGAGCTGAAAGAGGAATCTCTCCAGCAAAAGAAGCTAAAGTTGTTATTAGAACATCTAATCCAATTGAATTAAAAACTTTAAAAGCTAATGAGTTATTCATAACTAAATTAACTAAAATAGAGGAATTAACAATTGGTGCTGATCTTGCTACTCCTGAACAAAGTGGATTTAGAGTTAACGGTGATTCAGAAGTATTTATGATCTTAACAGGACTTTTAAATGTTGAAGTTGAAGTTAAAAAAATAAATGAACAACTTGAGAAAGTTAAAAAAGATTTAGATAAAATAAATTCTAAACTTTCTGATGAAAGATTTACATCTAAAGCACCTGCTCATATATTAGATAGAGAAAGAAGAATTCAAAAAGAATTCCAAGATAAATATGATAAATTAATAGAAAATTTAAAAAATTTCCAATAATATTTACTTAAAATTAAGTAGTAGAGTTTTTGATTTCTACTACTTTTTTCAAATAAAATGTATCCATTGTGATAAAAGTATGCTAAAATAGAATAAAAAATACTATACTTACTAATAAAAGTCGGGGTGATGATGCAATTGGATTTACATTATTTAAGAATATTTTATGAAGTAGCTAAAGAAAAAAGTTTTACCAAAGCAGCTAATAAATTGTATATAAATCAATCAGCAGTTTCTATCCAAGTTAAAAAATTTGAAGAGATATTAAACTCTAAACTTTTTGATAGAAGCTCTAAGAAAATAAAGTTAACTTATACTGGTGAAGCACTTTATAAAATGGCAGAAGAAATTTTTGAAAAAGTTAAAAGAGCTGAAAAAGAGATTGAAAGAGTTATTAATTTAGATAAAGCTAAAATTTCTATTGGTGCTACATCTGTTATAGGAGAACCTTTACTACCTCTTCTTATGAAGAATTTTATTTCTTTTCACGAAGAAATTGAATATGATATTACCATTGCTAGTAAAGAGTGGCTTTTAAAGCTTCTTAAAGAGGGAGAACTTGATATTCTACTTATTGATGAAGAACATATTACTGATCCTAATTTAGAGGTAATCACTGTTGGAGACGTACCTTATGTTCTTGTTGGAACTAAGGGAGGACAAAAACTTGAATCTATTTCTAAAGAACCTTTAATTTCTAGAAAAAATATTTATAATAACGATAAGGCTATTAGTTTTTTAGAGGATAAAAATCATATCTGCTTTAATACTAGAATTCCTGTTCTTGGAAATTTAGGAGTTATTAAAGGGATGATTAAAGAGGGGATAGGAAATGTTATTCTTCCATACTATGCAGTTGCTAAGGAGATTCATAGTAATGAATTTAAATTAATTAAAACTATTGATGAAGTAACTGACTCATATCAAATAGTTATAACTAAGGACAAACGAAATTTAGCTCATATTATAAAATTTATAAATTTTGTAAAGAATTTTAAATTTTAAAATACAGTTAAGGAGGATTTTATATGTCATTATTAAACTCATATAAAACGACATTCTCTCTTTTAGAGGATTTTATAAAAGAGGAAGAAGAAAGAAAAGAAACTGAAAAAGTAGCTAAAGACTTAGCTTCTGTTTTTCATTTAGGAAATAAAGTATTAATTTGTGGAAATGGTGGAAGTAATTGTGACGCACTTCACTTTGCTGAAGAATTTACAGGAAGATTCAGAAGTAATAGAAGAGCTCTACCTGCTATTTCTTTATCAGACTCTTCACATATTACATGTGTTGGAAATGATTTCGGATTTGATTATATCTTCTCTAGAGGTGTTGAAGCCTATGGAAAAGAGGGAGATATGTTTATTGGAATTTCTACAAGTGGAAACTCTGAAAATGTAATTAAAGCTGTTGAAGCTGCAAAATCTCTTGGTTTAAAAACATGTGTTTTACTTGGAAAAGATGGTGGAAAACTTAAAGGACTATGTGATTATGAATTTATTATTCCTGGAAAAACATCTGATAGAATTCAAGAAATTCATATGATGATATTACACATCATTATTGAGGGTGTAGAAAAAATTATGTTTCCTGAAAACTACTAAAAGCCCACAAGGGCTTTTTTTTTGAGGTGATTTTATGATAAAAATTTTAATTTGTTTAGTTTCACTTTTTCTATACACTATAACTTTTACTCAAGAAGCATATATTGCTTCTTTTAATACTCTTAGACTTGGTAAAAACAGAAAAGATTATATCTATTTAGCAAAGGCTATTCAACCTTTTGATCTTATTGGACTTGTTGAAGTTATGAATAAAAAAGGTATTGAAAAACTTACTCAAAATTTAAATAATATCTCTAATGATAAATGGGATTATATTCTATCTCCATATCCAGTTGGTACTGATAATTATAAAGAGTACTACGGATATATATTTAAAAAAGATAAAGTTAAACATATAAAAAATATTGGTTACTATCCTGATTATGGAAATAAATTTATTAGAGAACCTTTTGGTGCTAATTTTAAAATTAATAACTTTGATTTTACCTTTGTTCTGGCTCATTCTATCTATGGTAAAAAAATAAGCCAAAGACAATTTGAAGCAAATGAAATGGTTAATGTTTATAATTATTTTCAAAATAAAGATCCTAAAGAAAATGATATTTTAATAGGAGGGGACTTTAATCTTCCTGGTAATAACACTGGTTTTTCTAAACTTTTAAAACATAGAGATGAAATTATATATAGTGTTGATCCAACTTTAAAAACAACTATTGGTACTAAGGGTTTCGCCAATGCTTATGACAATATTTTTATTTCTAAAAAATATACAAAAGAATTTTTCGGTCAAAGTGGTGCTCTTGATATTACACTTGGAAATTATAAAAAAATACGCAAGGAGGTTTCTGATCATTTACCGATTTTTATTGTTGTAAATACAGAAAAAGATGATGATTAATAACGATGCATATATATTTTTAAATGGTACTTTTACAAAAAATTTAGAGTTTTATAACTCTTTAAATATTAATAAAAATAATATCTTTTGTGCGGATGGAGGAGCAAAAAAAGCTATTGAACTTAATATTACGCCTACTGAAGTTTGGGGAGATTTTGATTCTTTAACAAGTGAAGAAATTAATTGGTTAAAAAATAAAAATGTTAAACTTATCACTTTTAATGTTGAAAAAGATTTTACTGATGGTGAACTATTAATTCAATATGTTTCATCATTGAATTTTAATAAAATATATGTTATTGGTGGAATCGGTGGAAGGCTAGATCACGAACTTACAAATATTAACTTAATGTTTAAATATAAAAATATTATTTTTAAAGAGGAGAAAGAGGAACTTTTTTCTATTTCCAAAGAGTTTACTCTTAATAATTTAAAAGGATGTACTGTTTCTTTTATCCCTTTTTCAGATTATGTTACAGATCTAACATTAAAAGGATTTAAATATCCTCTTAATAATCATATTTTATACAGAGGAGATTCTACTTGCATGAGTAATATTATTATTGAAAATACTGGAGAGATATTTTTTTCTTCTGGAAAATTACTTTGCTCTTTAAATTATTAATTGACTTTTTCCTTTAAATCCTGTAGGCTATTTAATAGTAAAAAATTTTATGGAGGAATACATTAATGAATAATTTATCTACAAAAGCAAAACTTGTTCTTGGAGTTCAACATGTTTTAGCTATGTTTGGAGCAACAGTATTAGTTCCATTTTTAACTGGACTAAACCCGTCTGTTGCACTTTTATCTGCTGGAATTGGAACCTTATTATTTCACCTTTGTACAAAAGGAATTGTTCCTGTTTTCTTAGGATCATCATTTGCATTTATAGGAGCTTTAGCTTTAGTTTTAAAAGATAGTGGTATTGCTGCTGTAAAGGGTGGAGTTATTTCTGCTGGTTTTGTCTATATCTTTATGTCTCTTATGGTAAAGGTATTTGGAGTTGATAGAATTAAATCATTTTTCCCTCCTGTTGTAGTTGGACCGATTATTATGGTTATTGGTTTGAGACTAAGTCCTGTTGCTTTATCTATGGCTGGATATAGTAATGGACATTTCGATTTAAAAAGTTTAATTGTCGCTGCTATTGTTATTTGCTGTATGGTTAGTATTTCAATCCTTGAAAAATCTTTCTTTAGACTTGTGCCTATCCTTATATCTGTTATAGTTGGATACGCTACTGCTGCTGCTCTTGGAATGGTAGATTACGCTCCTATTGCTCATGCACAATGGATTGGTTTCTCAAGTAGTGCATTAAAAGATCTTTTAACTGTACCACAGTTTACAATTACATCAATTCTTGCAATAGCTCCTATCGCCTTAGTTGTTTTCATAGAACATATTGGAGATATTACTACTAATGGTGCTGTTGTTGGAAAAGACTTCTTTAAAAATCCTGGTATTTCAAGAACTTTATTAGGAGATGGTGTTGCAACTGTTGTTGCTGGATTCTTAGGTGGTCCTGCTAATACTACATATGGTGAAAATACTGGAGTTCTTGCTGTTACTAAAGTATATGATCCTGCAATTTTAAGAATAGCTGCATGTTACGCTATTGTTTTAAGTTTCATTGGTAAGTTCGGAGTTATTTTACAAACTATTCCTACTCCAGTTATGGGTGGAATCTCTATAATACTTTTTGGTATGATCGCCTCTGTTGGAGTTAGAACACTTATTGATGCCAACTTAGATTTCTCTCATTCTAGAAACTTATTAATAGCATCTTTAATCTTTGTTTTAGGAATTGCTATTGATAACATTGTAATTTGGAAAACAGTATCTCTATCTGGATTAGCTATTGCAGCATTGATCGGTGTTGTTCTTAATAAAATTTTACCAAGAGATCAAGACACAAAATAATTTTATAAAATAGGAAGGTTTTCTTCCTATTTTTTATTTTTTGTTGTAATATATAAACAATAAAAGGAAAGTGGGGGTTTTTAATGAAAAAATTTATACTACTTGCTATAATTGCTAATTTAGGTTTTATGGGAAAATATTTTTATAATACCAGAAAAAATCCAGTGAAAGAAATAAGTAGTAATGCTTCTTCTTTAATAAAACAAAATAAAACTAAGGAGGCCGATCACATGCTAAAAAACCGTGCTGATATTGATCAAAAATATAAATGGAATCTTAATGATATCTACCCTAACTGGGAAGAGTGGAATAAAGATTTAAAAAATTTACAAACTCTTATGAAAGAGATGCCAAAATTTCAAGGTCAAATAAATAAAGATAGTAATACTTTTATTGAATTTAACAATCTTGAAGAAAAAATTTCAAAACTTTTAGATAAGGTTTATTTATATCCATATTTAAAAAGAGATTTAAATTCAAATGATGAAGAAGCTTCTATTAAACTTCAAGAAATTGAAAGTATCTATTCAAATTATGCTATTTCTGTTTCTTGGATAACTCCAGAAATTTTAACTATTCCAAAGGATACAATGGTTAAGTGGATTGATGAAAATCCTCAACTTGAATCTAATAGATTCCCATTAATGGAGATTTATAGATTACAAGAACATGTTTTAAGTTCAGATAAAGAAAAATTACTGTCATATTTTGGACAATATATGGGAGTTCCATCTGATATTTATAGTGAACTTTCAACTTCAGACATTAAATGGAATGAGGTTACTTTCTCTGATGGTGTAGTTACTCCTGTAACTAATGGTGTTTACTCTAAAGTTGTATCTACAAATAGAAATCAAGAGGATAGAAAAAAAGCTTTTGAAGCTTTATATAAATCTTTTGATGCTAATAAAAATACTTATGGAGTTATTTACAAAAGTATTCTTCAAAGAGACTTTGCATCCGCTCAATCAAGAAATTATAAAAGCAGTTTAGAAAAAGCTCTTAATCCAAATGATATTCCAACAAGTGTTTATACAACTTTAATTGAATCAACTAAGGAAAATACTGCTCCTTTGAAAAGATATATTCATCTTAGAAAAGAAGCTTTAAATTTAAAAGATTATCATTATTATGATAACTCAATTAATATTGTAGATTACAATAGAGAGTTCTCTTATGACGAGGCTAAAGAGGACGTCTTAGAGTCTGTTAAACCTCTTGGTGAAAAGTATTACAACGGTTTAAAAGAAGCTATTAGTGAAGGTTGGCTTGATGTATATGAAACTCCTAATAAAAGAAGTGGAGCATATTCTATAAATATCTATGATGTACACCCTTATATGCTTTTAAATTATAATGGTACTATGGATTCTGTATTTACTCTTGCCCATGAACTTGGT
>NZ_CAMQYW010000068.1 GCF_947039425.1 uncultured Cetobacterium sp.
AATTTACTTAAACGACTATCTCGATATGAAGATGTATTGAAATTTTTTACAGAAAGAAATGTAGAAATTTTTACAAACAATGCAGCAGAAAGAGAAATTCGAAATATCAAGGTTAAAAGTAAAATACAAGGTACTTTTCGAAGTGAATTAGATTCTAAAATATTTTGTAGAATAAGAGGATATATAGCTAAATAAAAAAGGAGACTTCTGTATAAATTGAGCAGAAATCTCCTATTATTTAGCTATTTTTAATTTTTTGTAAATTTGCTACCTAAGTAGTTACTTAGAAAAGTTCAAAAAATAAAAAATGTCACAAGGCAACATCAAGAAAATCTTATACCCGCATTTAATACCTTAGTGCTGCTTCCTTCCAGATCTGACACGGTTCGATACAAATACGCCATAAGGCTCTTAATGCCACACTTGTGACCTAATAATTATACCATTAAATAAATTCAAATTCAAGATAAAGTTTAAAAAATATCTTTAAATTTATTTAAAAAGTTATTTATGCTATTTTTTTTCTCTTGAATAACATCTTTGTAGTGATTTTCAATAGTTTTAGAAATATCAGAATGTAAAATTTCTTTATTTCTAATAAGAATACCTTTTAGTTGTTCAGGTAAGCTAGTTTTTAGGGATATAAAATTATTCTGATTAGAATAATTAGTATTTCCTGAGAAAGAAGTTATGTTTAAATCAACAAAATCTAATATTTTTAGTAGGAGCTCTCTATTTAAAGATGTTGTATCTATACTATTGATTAAAACTTCTTTATTAAGCAGAAGATTAGATACTTTTGTATCTCCAGTAATATTGATATTTCTATTATTTATTGAAATATTTTGTTTAATAGATAATGAACCTTGCTTAATGAAATTTTTTGAAATATTTAGTTTAGTTAAATTAATATTAGGTATATCTAAATAAAATTTACCAACAAGGGTATATATATTAAAATCTCCATAAAGTTTTCCAGAGTTTTCATTTTGATTAAAATTAATAGTTAATGGTATTGAAATAGATTTGTTAAAATCATTGGAAATGTTTTTAATATTTCCATTAAATTGAATACTATTAATATCTCCACTAAAATTTATATTATTGATATTTAATTGATATTTTGGTGGAGTTTGATTTTTTAATTTTTCAAGTTTTGAAATTAGATTTAAATATTTTTCATTAAATTCCATTAAATTGTTTTTAATTTTTTTATTAAGTTGTTTTTCTAAAATAATGTCAACATAATCTGTATTTTTAATTAAAAAATTAAAGAAATTATTAGAAAGATTTTTAGTTACAGTTTTTGAACTAAAATTTCCAGAAAAAATATCAGATATGTTGTTTTCTAAAGCGACTTCTTTAGTTAATTGTGAAAAAAAGACATTAGAAACTTTATTATTATTAGTTTTATTTTGTTTTTTAGAAATTATTTTAATGTCTTCATTTTTATTTTTATTTTCAACAAAAGATATTTTTTCAATATTTAAATTTTTAATATTAATTTGTTTTTTATTAAGGATATCAAAAATGTTAAAATCAAGTTTAATTTTATTAACAAATATTTTTTCCTTAGGTAGATTTAAATCTGTTAAAGTAATATCCTGAGATAAAATATTTAAATGAGCATAACTAATTGAAACTTTTTCATTCAAAGCTTTAGAAGCTTCTTTTTCAATAAGATACTTTAAAGAAAAATCTTTAATAAGTATAAGAGCAATAAAAATACCAATTATAATAGAAAAAGGTATAAGTAATTTTTTTTTCATGGGAACCTCCTAATATTAAATAAAGGCAAGAATATATAATATTCTTGCCTTTATTAGCTGAAATTAAAGTGCTAATCCACCACTAACTTCAAGTGTTTGTCCAGTAATATAAGAAGAATCATCACTTGCTAAGAAAAGAACAGCATTGGCAATATCTTCAGGCAGACCTAATTTACCAAGAGATGTTCTATCTAACATACCTTGAATAACATCTGTAGGTAAATCATCAGTCATAGGAGTTGCTATGAAACCTGGTGCTACACAGTTAGCTCTAACTTGAGCACCTTTTCTAGATAGCTCTTTTGACCAAGTTTTAGTCATTGCAATAACTCCACCTTTAGTAGCTGAATAGTTAGTTTGTCCAATATTTCCATAAAGACCAACAACAGATGAAATTGTAACTATTGATCCTTTTTTGTTTTTAGTCATTAAAGGAGCAACAGCTTGAGTAACGTTGAAAACACCTTTTAAGTTTACATTGATAACAGCATCCCAAGCATCTTCACTCATTCTTACAAAAGCACCATCTTTTGTAATACCTGCGTTGTTAACTAAAATATCAATTCTTCCAAATTCATTTTTTATTTTTTTAATAAGCTCTTTTATAGCTTCTCTATCTGTTACATTTAAAATTTCATGTCTAACATTAGTTTGTTCAAAAGTTGTTTCACCCATATCACATGAGATTACTAATTCAGCACCTTCTGATGCTAATTTTTCAACGATAGTTCTTCCAATTCCTCTAGCACTACCTGTAACTAAAGCGATTTTTCCTTCGACTCTATTCATAATATGAACCTCCTATAAATTTCAAAAATATTTTAAAAAAACATGTGTCATTTAATAGTATAATCATTTTTAGAAAAAGTCAATAAATTATTTCTTGATTATTCTGTTCCTAATTTGAAAAATTCTTCATTGATTTCTTCGGCAGTTTTTTCTGGAAGAAGTAAAACTAATACATCTCCAGCTAAGATACGAGAATCTCCTTTAGGGATATGCTCAATATCAGATCTTCTAATTGAAACAACTAAAACATCTTCAGGCCAAGATATTTCTCTGATAAGTCTGTCATCAAATTTTGACTCAGCAATAACAGGTATACAAATTAAAGTTTTCTTAATGCTTTCTTTTGAATCATCTAAATCTCCAGGAAGTTTTTTCTTATCCATTCTTTCATAAAGAATTTCATATATAGGTTCCATTTTTAGAAGTTCAGTAACATAATATGCAACTATTGAAACAGTAGCTATTGCAAGTAAATGATCAAAATTACCAGTCATTTCAAGAATTAAAATGGCACCAGTAATAGGAGCTCTAACAACAGCAACAAAATATCCAGCCATACCTAAAATCATATAGTGAACAATAAATTCAGGACCAAATCCAAAAATATTCATTAATAATAAACCATAAACTTTACCTAAAATAGCACCAAGAACTAACATAGGTAGGAAAATTCCTCCTTGAAATCCTGTGGCATATGAAATAGTAGTAAAAAATAGTTTAATAAAAAACATAACTAATAAAAATATAATAGTTTGATTTCTAAATGGTAAATGTTCAACTAAGTGATGACCTCCACCAGTCATATCAGGCATAACAAAACATAAAATAAAAGATAAAGTCATAACAAAAGAGATTTTAACTATTCTAGGTAGTTTAGTTTGTTTGAAAATATCTTGTGATTTTAGTAGAGAAACTGTAAATAATTTACCGAAAAATGCTATAAAAACTCCAAAAATTACAAATAAAGTAAATTGTAAATATGGGTTTATGTTATTTGGATATTTAACCATTAAATTAAATGCTGTTTGAATTCCAAATATTCTTCTAGCAATAAAATCTGAAAAAATACTTGCTAAAAAGATACATATAATAAGTTTAGATGAAAAAAATCTATGGATTTCTTCCATACTAAATACTACTCCTGCAAGTGGGGCTCCAAAAGCTCCAGCTAAACCAGCACTAGCTCCAGATGTTACTAAATATTTACTTTCTGTATAATCTCTTTTAAATAGTTTAGTTAATCCGTACCCAACATATGAACCTATCTGAACTGAAGGACCTTCTCTACCTAATGATAGACCTGCTCCAATTCCAAGTAATCCACCAAAGAATTTAACTAATAATTCTTTAAACCAAGCAACATATTCTAATTTTTTTAGAAGTAGTGCTTTAACCTGTGGAATACCACTTCCACCAGTAATAGGGAATTTTCTAGATAAATAATCTACAATTGCTCCAATTAAAATAAATCCTACCCAAATTAAAAAAAGTTTAAGGGGATCAGAAAGAAGATCTACACTAATGTATTTATCTCTTAATCCTCCTGCAATAGTTAAAGCGTATCTGTATATAGATACGATTATACCTGTGATAATCCCAACTAAAATACATAGAGCATAAAGAGCACTATGACCTTTGTTGAGGAGTTCCACATGGTCACTTATTTCTCTGCTTTTGTCCATAAAATCTCCTTGTAAATATATTATGTTCAATAGTGTTTTTATTTTAAAAATAAAGGCACTATAAAAAACAATTTCATTAAAAATCTTAGCATAAACAAGAATAAAAGTAAAGGATAATCAAAGGATTCTAAGAGTGCTTGATTAAAATTAAACTATAAGGTAAAATATATAATAAGACTATGTATTTAGCTTAAATAGGGAGTGATCGTTTTGAAGTTTAAAAAGATGCAAGGTGCAGGAAATGATTTTTTATTATTTGATGGAATCAATAATAAATATGAAAATTATTCAGAAATGGCAAAAAAATTGTGTGATAGACGTTTTGGTGTTGGCGGAGATGGGATAATGATTGCAGAAGCTAGTGCCTGTGCTGATATTCAAATGGTATATTATAATTCAGATGGATCAAGAGGAGAGATGTGTGGTAATGGTATTAGATGTTTCTCTAAATTCATATATGAAGAGGGGTTAATAAAAGATAAGATAATAAATATAGAAACAGGTGATGGAATAAAGACTTCAAAATTAAAAGTTTTAGGAAGTGAGGTTTTAGAAGTTACAATATCAATGGGAAGAGGAAGAATGGATCCAAGTTTAGTTCCAGTATTAACTAATAAAAAAGAAGCTTTAGAGGATGATTTAATTATAGATGGAAATAAAATAATTTATTCTTCAGTTTTAGTTGGAGTTCCTCATACTGTTATTGTTTGTAAAGAGCTAGAGAAGATTGATATAAATAGAATAGGAAGCGTTATAGAAAAGCATCAAAATTTTCCTAGAAATACAAATGTTAATTTTATCCAAATTCTTGATAGAAATAATATAAAAATAAAAACTTGGGAAAGAGGAGCTGGGAGAACACTAGCATGTGGGACAGGATCTTGTGCTAGCGTATATATAGGAAATAGATTAAATTTATTAGAAAATGATGTCGTAGTAGAAACTGAAGGTGGAATATTGAAAATTAAGTTATTAAATGATGAAATATTTATGACAGGTGGGGCAGAAACCACATTTGAAGGAGATGTAAAATGGGGATTATAGGAAAAATTTTATTTATAGTTTTATTGATTTTAACCAGTGCGTTTTTCTCAATGGCAGAGATATCTTTAGCAGGAGCAAGAAAAATAAAGTTACAATTATTAGTTGATGAAGGAAATGCAAATGCACAAAAAGTATTAGATTTACAAAGTAATCCGGGAAATTTCTTTACTACAGTACAAATTGGAGTAAATATAGTTGCAATATTAGCAGGTATAGTTGGTAATGATGTTTTTACACCAGTACTTTTAGAAATAGTAGGAAATCAGACTTTAGCATTTTTAATATCTTTTACATGTGTAACAGGATCATTTATAGAGTTTGCTGATTTAATACCCAAAAGACTAGCAATGGTATATCCAGAAAAAACAGCAGTTTCTTTAGTAAATCCAATGATGTTTACAATTAAATTACTAACACCAATAGTTTGGATATTTAGTAGTGTTGCAGATTTAGTATTTAAAATTTTTAATACACCTCATTCAAGAGAAGATATGATAACTCATGAAGATATTTTTGCTTTAGTAGATGCAGGAGCAGAAGCAGGAGTGGTTCATACTAGAGAGCATCATTTAATTGAAAATGTATTTGAATTAGAACAACGTTGGGTTTCATCAGCAATGACAACAAGAGATGAAATAATATACTTTACTTTAGAAGAGACAGAGGATAGTATAAAAGCTAAAATAGCAGAGTATCCACACTCTAAATTTTTAGTTTGTGAAAGTGATATAGACTCAATTTACGGATATGTTGATTCTAAAGATATACTTCCTAGAATTTTAAAAGGTGAGTTAAGTGGATTACAAGATATAAAAGAGATAACAATTAGAAATATTTTAATAATTCCAAATACATTAACATTATCAGATATGTTAGATAGATTTAATGAAGCAAGAGAGGACTTTGCAGTAATTTTAAATGAATATGCACATGTTGTTGGAATAATAACTTTAAATGATGTAATTTCAACTTTAATGGGAGATGTAGTTTATCCTATGCAAGATGAATATATTATTAAAAGAGGAGAGGGATCATGGCTAATAGATGGGGTAACAGCTGTAGAAGATGTAAAAAAAGCATTGGAAATAGAATACTTCCCAGAAGAGGATAGTTATGAAACAATAGCTGGGTTTATGATGTATATGTTAAAAAGTATTCCTAAAAAGGGTGCCTTAATAGAGTATGAAAACTATAGCTTTGAAGTTGTAGATGTAGATAATTTTAAAATAGATCAATTGCTAGTTATGAAAAAAGAACCAGTTATATTACCAAGTCCAGAAGATGAAAATTAAAATGGATTGTGCTTATTTAAGCACAATCCATTTTTTTAATTTCTAGTAATATTTTGCTCAATAGCGATACGCTTAACTTCATTTGCAACAACTGTTGAAACTCTAGAATCAAAGGCATCAGGAATAACATAATCATAAGCTAGTTCTTCATTGGATACTAATTTAGCAATTCCAACAGCAGCAGCTATTTTCATCTCTTCAGTTATCTTTTTAGCTTTAGCATCTAAAGCTCCTCTAAATATTCCAGGAAAGGCAAGAACATTATTAACTTGATTAGGATAGTCTGATCTACCAGTACCAATAATTTTTGCTCCACCAGCAATAGCATCTTCTGGCATTATTTCAGGACTTGGATTTGCCATTGCAAAAACAATAGCATCACTGTTCATTGTTTTAACCATATCAATAGATAAGATATTTGCAGCAGAAACACCAATAAAAACATCAGAACCCTTAACAGCTTCAGCTAATCCACCTTTAATATTTTCAGGGTTAGTAATTTCTCCAATCTCTCTTTTTAAGAAATTATATGAATTTAAATCATCTTTATTAATAATTCCATCAATATCATTTACAACAATATTTTTGGCTCCCATTTTAATTAAAAGTTTAATAATTGAACTTCCAGCAGCACCAGCACCACTAACAATAAATTTAGCTGTTTCAAAAGATTTATTAACTAATTTAAAAGAGTTAATAAGAGCAGCTACAACAACGATAGCAGTACCATGTTGGTCATCATGGAAAACTGGAATATCTAATTCTGCTTTTAGTCTAGTTTCGATTTCTACACATCTAGGAGCAGATATATCTTCTAAATTAATTCCTCCAAAACCAGGAGCAATTAATTTAACAGTTCTAATAATCTCTTCTGTATCTTGAGTGTCTAAACAAATAGGAAAAGCATCTACATTAGCAAACTCTTTAAATAAAATAGCTTTTCCTTCCATTACAGGTAATCCAGCTTCAGGGCCAATATTTCCAAGTC
>NZ_CAMQYW010000069.1 GCF_947039425.1 uncultured Cetobacterium sp.
ATACGAATTCGTGACTGGAGTTCAGACGTGTGCTCTTCCGATCTACTATTTATATTTAAATTTCCAGTTTCTGTATTATATACTAAATCTTTAGTTTCTATTTTATCATTAGCACTACTATAAACAATATCCCTATTATATCCAATAATATTTAATATTTTTAACTGAGTATTATAAATAGCCTCATCACCATTTAATTTTGCTCCATCTTTATTCATAGCTGTAACATTATTTTTCAGATAAAACATCTTAGTTTCTTTATTATAAATAGCATTATCACCACTAAAAGAGTAAATACCATTACTTCCTTTTATTTCACCTTTAAATAAAATTTCATTTCCACCATTTGATGTTATATTTACCATTGAAATTTTATATCCATCAATTTCCATATGTACATTTTCTGTTATTTTAAAAGCTTCAGTTTTATCATTGTAGATAAGATTATCTCCAAACAACTTCATTCCATTATATGTTATAACAAAAGATTTATTACTTGTTAAATTGTTTGTTTCAGTGTTATACTTTAAAATTTTAAAATGTCCACCTAACAATCCTTGGCTATCATCTTTGCTAGTTAAATATGACTCTCCTAAAATTTCCATTATTTTTGTTTTATCACTATATTTAGCATTCTCTGCTGATAAAGTTATATTTTTAGTTTTAAATTTAACATCTCCTGATAAATTTAAGTTATCCATTTTAGTATCACTTGAAAAATTCTTTCCAGATATTTCTATTCCTTCAGCTTTATTTATAGCAACTACTCCCACATTTGACTGAACTAAATCTTTTTCTTTATCATAATCAACTTTTTCTGTTTTAAATTCCCAACCATTTAGTGATTTTCCTAAAATATTAGTTTTTAACAATAAATTTTTACCTGCATCTAAAATTGCATTATCTCCTGTTAAAACCATATCTCCTAATAGTGCTTTTGCTTTTTCAAATGTTGTTTCATTTTTCTTAACAAAATCTCTTTGTTTTTCAGCTTCAATATGATATCCATCTGTATCATATACAGCTCCAGTAGTTTCTATGACTTCCTCTTTTTTTTCAATCTTTTTTTCATCCCCAAAATAGTTAAAATACCCTAAAACTAATAATATTACAATTATAACCCTATAAACTAACTTTTTTTTATCCATTGTACCCTCCTAATTTAAGATACGTTTTAATTCGTTAAGTTTTAAAAATGCTTCTAGTGGTGTCATTTTATCCAGTTGAACTTCCTTTAATAATCTAATTGCAATTTTTTCTTCACTTTCTAGTTCTACTTTGTCCTCTTTTATCTCTTTAACTTCAATTTTTTCTTCTGGTTCATCCTTTAACTCTCCGAATAAAATAAGTTGCTCTTTTTTCACTTTCTTTTCAACTATCATTTTCCTATTTTCTAAAATCTTTAACATCTCTTTAGCTCTATCTAGAATCTCTTTTGGAAGACCTGCAAGTCTTGCAACTTCTATTCCATAAGATTTATCAGCTCCACCTCTTACAATCTCTCTTAAAAAAGTTATTTCATTATCCTCTTCTTTAACTTCAATTCTAAAATTAACTGATTTATTAAGTTTACTTTCAAGTTGAGTTAATTCGTGATAGTGTGTTGCAAAAATTGTTTTTGCTTTTATATTATCGTGAATATACTCTGTTATTGCTGTAGCTATTGAAATCCCATCAAAAGTTGATGTTCCTCTTCCAATTTCATCTAAAATAATAAATGATTTTTCTGTCGAACTATTTACAATATTTGCAACTTCACTCATCTCTAGCATAAAAGTAGATTGCCCTGTAACTAGATCATCACTTGCTCCTATTCTTGTAAAGATCTTATCAACAATTCCTATTCTAGCATATTCTGCTGGAACATAGCATCCCATATGAGCCATTATAATTATTAAGGCTACTTGCTTCATATATGTAGATTTTCCAGACATATTTGGACCTGTTAAAATAATTAGATTTTTATCATCTGTTAGAACAATATTATTTTTTATAAAATTTTCTCTTCCTACAAGTTGCTCTATAATAGCATGTCTCCCTCCAATAATTTCAATATTATTATCTTCAACTATCTCTGGTTTTACATACCCATTTCTAGTAGAAACATGAGCTAAATTAGATACTACATCTAAATATGCTATTTTATATGCAAGTTCTTGTAATGATTTTTTAAACTCTTTAATTTTTTCTGAAATCTCTTTAAATAAAAAATATTCTAGATTTTCTATTTTATCTTTAGCATTTAAAACTTTCTCTTCATATACTTTTAAATCCTCAACAATATATCTCTCTGCATTTGAAAGTGTTTGCTTTCTAATATATGTTTCTGGAACTAAGTTAATATTCGCCTTAGTCACCTCTATAAAATATCCAAATACTCTATTATATTTTATTTTAAGACCCTTTATTCCTGTTTTTTCTCTCTCTCTTGCTTCAATATCTAAAATTGTATCTTTTCCATTTCTAGATATATTATGAAGCTCATCTAAATCAGAATTATAACCCTCTTTTATAATTCCACCCTCTCTTATTGAAAAAGGTGCATCATCTTTTATTGATTTTTCTATTATATTATATACTTCAACAAGTTTATCTATGTCAATATTAAAAATTTCATGACCCTTTAAAAGTTTATAAATTTCAAGACCATTTAAAACTGATGTTTTTAAAGCCACTAAATCTTTTCCATTCTCTGTTCCTAAAATTAACTTTCCTAAAATCCTCTCAATATCATAAATATCTTTTAATCTATCTCTTACTTCCTCTCTTAAAAGTACATTTTCATAAAAAAATTCAATATTTTTTTGTCTATTTAATATAATATCTTTAGATGTTGAAGGATTCTTTAGAAAATGTTTTAAAAGTCTACTTCCCATAGAACTTTTACAACTATCTAAAACCCATTGAAGAGTTCCTAATACTCCATTTTCTTTGTTATTAGCTATAACATCTAAGTTTCTTTGAGTTGTTAAATTTAATTCCATGGTATTTTCTAAACCTGAATATATTATTTTATCCACAGGTATTTCATGACCTTTTTGAAGATCTAAAACATAATTTAAAATCATTGCTGCTGATTCAATAGATACATCTTTTCCATTTAAATTAAAACTATCTAATGATATTACATTAAAATATTCCTTCAAATAATTTTCACTTTTTCTTACTTTCATTGCTGAATTTACATTTATTCTATTTAATTGTGCAAACTGTTTTAAAGCATTTTCTAAATCTTCAAAAGAGTTTTCATCTACTAATATCTCTTTAGGAGATATTTTATTTATCTCTCCTAAAATTTTATAAATATAATCCTCTGTTTTTTTCATCTCTGTTACAATAAATTCACCTGTTGTTATATCTATAAATGATATTCCTATACTTTCTTTTTTTAATACAATACCCATAAGATAATTATTACTTTTTTCATCCAGATATTCTGTATCTATTACTGTTCCTGGTGTTATTATTCTAACTACTTCTCTTTTTACTAATCCTTTTGCTAATTTTGGATCTTCAACTTGTTCACAAATTGCTACTTTATAGCCCTTATTTACAAGTTTCCCTATATATCCTGCTGATGAATGATATGGTATTCCTGCTAAAGGTACATCTACACCTTTTTCTCTATTTCTGCTAGTAAGTGTTAGTCCTAACTCTTTAGAAACTGTTACTGCATCATCAAAAAACATTTCATAGAAGTCCCCAAGTCTAAAGAATAGAATATTCTCTTTATTTTTTTCTTTTATCTCTTTATATTGGGCCATTAAAGGCGTATCTCCTGCCAAAAAAAATTCATCTCCTTTTATTTTATATATTTTCTTTTGCTTTTTCTAAAAGCTCTATTAATTCATCATAATTATCAATTTGATTAATTGCATTTTTAAGAGCTGCTCCATGCCTCATTCCTTTTAAATACCAACAAAGATGTTTTCTTAATTCAAATAAAAATTGCTTGTGAGGATTATCAAGTTTTGCCTGTAATGTATGTTTTAAAGCTGTATTTAATCTATCTTGAGGTGTTATTTCTAGCTTTACTTCACCAAATTCAAATTTCTCTCTTATCTCTTGTATAAGCCAAGGATTTCCACAAATACCTCTTGCTAGCATTATTCCATCTACACCTGAATGTTTTACTTTTTCATAGGCATCTTCTGCTGTAAATATATCTCCATTTCCAATAACTTCAATTGCTGTATTTTCTTTTACCTCTTTTATTAAATCCCAATCAGCTTTTCCACTATACATTTGCTCTCTTGTTCTTCCATGTATTGTTATATGCTTACAACCTGACTCCTCAGCTATTTTACCAACTAATTTATGTTGCTTTAATCCTTTATAACCAACTCTTGTTTTTAATGATAGATCTACACTATCATCAATATTTTCTCTTATTTCACAAAGTATTCTTTTGATATGATCTGGATCTTCTAAAAGAGCTGCTCCATATCCATTTTTAATTATTTTATTAACAGGACAACCAGCATTAACATCTATATGTTTAACTCCCAATTTCTCTGTTATATATTTTGCACTATGCACCATTTTATCTATATCTTTTCCAAATATTTGAACAGCTTCTCCATCTCTTATTCTAAGTATTTGATTTAATGTTTTTTCATTTTCTCTTTCTAGAGCATTTATACTAACCATTTCTGTAAACATTAGGTCTGGTTTATACTCTTCTAATATTCCTCTAAAAGTGTAATCTGTTACACCTGCTAGTGGGGCTACATATATTTTCATTTTACCTCCAAAATCTCTTCACTATCAAAAAATTTTACCATATTTTCAATAGTTTTTCAATGTAAAATAGCTGGATATCCCAGCTATTTCAAGTGCCAATTCTTCCATATTTCCATTTGATTTCCAATAGTAATATCTTTTCCATATCTCACTATTGGTGTTTTAAATAAAACAGGTACTTCCATCAATAATTCTTCTAAATTAAAGACCATATATTTTAAATTTCTTTTATTATATTCTTGTCCATTTTCATCTATTAATTCTTCTAAAGGAATAACTTTTGTTATAACAGACAGCTCCCCTTTAGAAATACCTTTTTCTGCTAAATTTATAAGTTGAAATTTAACTCCTCTTTCTTTAAAAAATCTTTGAGCTTTTTTAGAATCATTGCAATTTTTTTTACCAAATATTTGAATTATCATTATTATACCTCTTATTTTTTAGTCATTTAATTATACCATAAAATTAAAAATACCCCAATTTTATGGGGCATTTTTTAATCTTTTGTTATATCAAGTGTAGCTTTTCCGTTTAAAGTTAAATCTGCAAATATATTTTCTTCATTAAATTTTAATTTATAATATGCTGCTGCTGCAATCATTGCTGCATTATCTGTGCATAAAGACATTGATGGATAGCTAACTTTCACTCCAATCTCCTCTGCTCTTTTACTTAACTCACTTCTAAGCAATGAATTTGCTGCTACTCCCCCAGCAATAACTATTTGTTTTACACCTTTATCTTTAACTGCTTTTAAAGTTTTTTTACACAATATATCAACAACTCTATTTTGGAATGAAGCTGATAAATCTTCAGGCTTAAACTCGATTCCTTTCATTTTAGCTTTATTTACAGCATTTATAACTGATGTTTTTATTCCTGAAAAACTAAAGTCATATCCTTGAACTTTAGGTTCTGGAATTTTCAAAGCCATTTTATCTCCTTTGTAGTAAAGCTTATCTACAACTGGTCCACCAGGATACCCAATTCCCATTACTCTTGCTACCTTATCATAACTTTCACCTATAGCATCATCAAGAGTAGACCCTAATATTTCAAATTTATGTTTTTTATCAATATGAACAATATTTGTATGCCCTCCTGATACTACTAAAGCTATACATGGAAGTTCTATCTCATGTTCTATAAAGTTTCCATATATATGTCCTTTTATATGATGAACTGGTATCAATGGCAAATTATGCCCATAAGCTAATCCCTTAGCAAAAGATATTCCTACAAGTAATGCTCCGATTAATCCAGGAGCATAAGTTACAGCTACATAATCAACATCATCCATTGTAATTTTTGCTTGCTCTAAACTTTCTTCTAAAATTGTAGCTATATTTTTAATATGTTGTCTTGAAGCTATTTCTGGAACAACTCCTCCATATTCTTTATGTATATCTATTTGAGATGAAATATTATTTGATAAAACCTCTTTACCATCTTTTAGTACTGCAATTGATGTTTCATCACAAGATGTTTCTATTCCTAAAATTATCATTTTATCACCCTTCTTTATTTTCATTTTAAATAGATTATAACATATTTTTTCATTAGTATAAAATTTTACTTACCTTATTTTTCATTATTAAATCTATCAAATATATCTCCTATATTTGCCCTTATTCTAAAATTTAATCCTTTTTCATATTCTCTTGTAAACTCATATGTTCCTGAATCAACTTCAGTATGCATTATATAATTATAACCTAACGATAACCAAATATTATTTTTTATTAAATATCCTACCTCAAAACTAATACCTTTATATATTGATTCCCATTTTTCATCTCCAATCACAAAATATCCAACGCCTACATTCCAGTTTTCTCTTATATCTTGATTATAAACTCCTGCTAACAAATATGCTGTATAATGCGAATCTAAAACTTTATCTGCTGAAATTGGATATCTATAATTTCTATACTCTGTTGCTAATGTTCCCGATAGTGTCTTCTTGTCATTAAATTGATAATTATGAGTAGTTCTTATAATATGACTATTATTTTCAACTCCTTTTCCTTCTATATTTTCAGATAAATTCATTTCATATTTATTTAAAGTGTTATATTTATCTCCTTCATACTCTCTAAAAGCTAATCCTAATATTAATCTATTCTCTTTTTCTCCAGTACTTTCTTCATAATATCTATTTTTTCCCACAATATAAAAACTATCGTCAATACTTTTTGCAATATTAAATTTATTTAAAAATGTTTCCTTTTCACTCCATGAAAATTCAAAATCACTTTTAGATAATGTTTTTTCATTTATTCTCCAATCAAATCCAAAAGTTAAAGCTGTTCTATCTTGTCTCTTATTTTCACTTTTAACTTTAAGAGGTTCTATCCTTTCAAATGTTCCTCTTAATTTTAACTTTTCATTTACTTCCCATTCTTTTTTTATCCCACTTCCTACTTCTGGTTCCTCTTCATCACCATTTTTTTTAACTCTATATTCTGAAAAAGCTTGACTCCCTCCTAAAACTTCACTTTCAACTCCTATTAACCACTTATTACTTTCATCCTCACCTGAAATTGCTGTTACTTCTTGTAAATTAGAATAGCTTTCATTTCTTAAATATAATGATGTCTTCTCTTTCAATTTATATTTAGCTCCCATTGCTGTTCTATTATATCTG
>NZ_CAMQYW010000070.1 GCF_947039425.1 uncultured Cetobacterium sp.
TCTCCAAAATAAACCTCCTTAAAATAGAATATTTCTATTATATTACGTTAAAAAGCAAAAAAATCTTTTAATATTTAAAAAAATAAAAAAGACTTAAACTTCAAGTCTTTTTTGGAAGGTTAAATCTTAATAAATGGCAACTCTTTAGAGAAAGGTATGATAGTTTATTCTAAAATAATAAAAAATTCCTTTTTAATTTAATAATATTTTTTTATGAGAATATTCTTTTATAAATAAATAAATATTCCAAGTTATAAATGATAATAATTCTGAAAATAAAACACTTAACCATATTCCTTTTAATCCAAAATATTTAGTGAAAATATATATAATTATTGGTAAAAATACAAATGATCTTAATATACAAATTATATTTGAGTCCATGGGTTTTCCTATTGCTTGATAATATCCTGCTTGAATAATATTCAATCCAATTATAAAAAATGATAAATTAAATAAAATAAGACCAACATATGTTTCTTTAATTATTATTTGATCCTCGGTAAACAGTCTAATTACTGAGTAGCCATATTTATAAAAAAAGAAAAATGAAATAAAATTAATAAAAAATGATGAAAGAAAACTTATCTTATAAAAATAAGAAACTTTTTTAAAACTCTTAGCTGCAAAATAATAACTAAATAACGGTTGAACTCCAAATGATAAACCTAATAAAAGCATATATATATTTGTTGTAATATAGTTAATTATTCCAAAAGAAGCTATTTCATTTTTGCTTCCAATTTTTAGTAAAGCCATATTCATACAAAATACAATTATTGAAAATGTAATCTCTGTAAAAAAAGAGGGAAATCCAAGTTTTACAAAATGTTCAATATTTGTTTTATTAAATTTACTTTTACCAAAAGATAAATGCCCTTTCTTAAAAAAGAAATGAAACATAATTAAAAAAACAGTTAAACTCTGTCCTATTCCAGTGGCTATAGCTGCTCCTTTAATTCCAAAATCCATTTTAAAAATAAATATATAATCAAATAAAATATTAGTTAACGCTCCTGATATTGTAGCAATCATAGCTAAATTAGGATTGCCATCATTTCTTATAAAACTTCCAAGTGAGATCCCTATTATATTTGGAATACAAAATATAGAATAATATTTTAAATATGTTACAGAAAGAGGAATTAATTCATCTTTAGCTCCTAAAAAAATTACAATTTCCTTAGCAAAAAAAATACATAAAACACTTAAGATTAAACTTATTATTATTAGAAACTGAAAAACCTCTCTAAAAATAATAACTCCATTTTCAATTTTTTTATGACCAAAATTCTCTGATATTAATGTTCCCCCACCAACAGCAAACATTGAAGCTATACCAAAGAAAAAAATAGTCAAAGGAACAACAATATTAACAGCTCCTAAGGCTAAATCTCCAACACCTCTTCCTACAAAGATTCCATCAACTACAGCATATAGTGATGAAATAAACATAGATAAAACAGATGGTAATACATACTTATTAAATTCTTTAAACATTTTAATCCTCCTTCATTTTCTAAAAAAAGTATATACTCTATTGTTACAATAGAGTCAATGGATTTATATTGGATTTTTAAAAAAAATTAGATATAATGTTTTTGAGGTGATTTTATTGTTTTCAATAGGAGATACAGCTAAGTTAAATAATATTACAGTACAAACTCTTCGTCATTATGATAAAGAGGGATTATTAAAACCTATTTATGTAGATGAAAATAATGGATATAGATATTATTCTATAAATCAATTTTTACAAATTGATTTTATTAGAAGATACAGAACACTTGGTTTTTCTGTTCAAGAAATAAAAAATATATTGTTTTCAGGAAGTTCCTTAGATAGTATTTTAGATGGAATAACATTTCAAAAAAATATGATTTCTCAAGAGATTCAAAGATTAAAAGAGATTGAAAAAACATTAAATATAATGGAACGTTCAATTTCTATTGGAAAAGAAAATTTAAATGAAAATATATCAATAAAAGATATATCTTTTTTCTCCCTAGGAAGTTATATAGGAGATATTACAAGTGTTGATGAGATAGAATTTGCCATAAGAAAAGCTTTTAAAAAAATTAAAATTAACTATGAAATTAGTGATACTCTTGTTATTTTAAAAGCAGATAGAGCGTTCTTTGAAAAGGAAAAGAAAATTATTTATACAGAACTATTAATAGGTTCTAAAACTAAAGAAAGTGGAGAAAAAGTAAATTTAAAAGGAGCTTCTATTTTTGTTGAAGGAGCTGTTTTTGAAAGTAATATTCATTATAAAAATTTATTAAAATTTAACACTAAAAATAATTTTAAAAGTTCTAACTATTTTTATGAAATCTATTATATTTCTAAGCTAGATACCAATAATAAAGAATACTCTTTAATTAATATTTTATTACCTATAGAAAAATAAAAAATCCTAGAAGTAAATTTCACTTCTAGGATCTATCTTATTTGCTTATATAGTTTATTACCGCTTCTGTTGTTTTGCAAAGCTCATTAACATCCAATGACTCATTTACAGTATGTACATTATACATTCCAACTCCAATTATAATTGAATTATATCCTCTTTCAGCAAATATATTACTATCAGAACCTCCACCTATAACTTGAAGCTGAGTTTCAACTCCCATAGCCTCATATACTTTTGCAAACTCTTTTGCAAATTTTAAATCATCAATTGGTTTTAATGCTGGAAAATCACATACCTCTTTAAATTCAAACTCCCCACCAAAAGAGCTAACGGCATCTTCACAACACTTTTTATACCCTTCTAAAGTTTCTAAGATTGTCTCTTTTGAATGACCTCTAACTTCTCCTGTTGCCACACATAAGTCAGCAACAACATTACTTGGGAAACTTGATTCAATTGTTCCCATATTTGATGTAGTTAAAGAATCTATTCTTCCCATTTTCATATTCCCAATTGCTATTGATGCTAATTGAATAGCATTCAGTCCCTTTTCAGGTTCTATTCCTGCATGAGCTTTTCTTCCTTTGAAAGTTATTCTAAAGTTATATCTACTTGGTGCTGTATGAGCAATTAAACCAGCCCTACCAGCATTATCTATAACAATAGTATCCTTTGCTGGAATCATATGAGTTGGAACCCTATCCCAATCTATATTTTTTGCTCCAAGCATTGCATCCTCTTCACAAGGAGTTAAAATTAAATAGATATCTTCATGACTAATATTATTTTCAATAATAGTTCTTAGAGTTTCGATAATTGAAGCTATTCCCCCTTTATCATCTCCTCCTAAAGTTGTAGTTCCATCAGTTTTAATAATATTCCCCTCAATAATTGGATTAACTCCCTTTGATGGTTCAACTACATCTGTATGAGCTGCTAAAGTAACTCCCTTTCCATCAACATTTCCTTTTAATTTTCCAAATATAGTAGGTGCTGTTCCACCATAATTTACATATCCATTATCTAAGTATATTTCAAGACCCATTTCCTCTAAAAGTGTTACTAAATAATCAGCATACTCCTTCTCTTTTAAAGATGGTGAGTGTATTTTTATCATCTCTATAAAATTAGCTATCATTCTCTCTTTATTCATTTTAACCTCCCTTAACTATAAAATTTATAATTTTAATTAAGCTGCTTGAGCTTTTGTTTGTGCTTCTTTTGTCATAAGTATTTTAGCATAGTATATTGTAGCAAATACAGATACTACAGTAACTAAGAATGCTGGTTTACCTGGAATAAAGTCTACTATTTTAATCATAGCATATGAAACTCCTAAAGAGAATACTGCTGCTTTTGGTGATTTCATTGCAAATTGAGTGAAAACTCCTCCAAATAATGCAGGTATAATAAGATTTAACATTTGCATAAATGATGCTGGTAGTGCTGATAAAATTGTTTCTCCTGCTATAATTGAAAGAACTAAGAAGAATGCTCCAACCCATATTGAAACTCCAATTCCAATTGTACCCATTATTGATCCTTCATCTGTTCCTGCTAAATGTCCTGATGCTTCTTGTGCTGAAATTGCTGCTGGTATTCTCATATTTACAAGGTTACCTGATAAGAATCCCATGTATAATCCTGCTCTTCCAACTATTGGATAGTAACTGATTGGCTCACTAAACCAGAAAGCTCCAGATACAGATATTTGAGAAATTGCTCCTGCAGCTATTGCTGCTAATCCTGGATTAAATCCAAAGTAAAATGTCATTAACATAGCTGGAGCAAGTGATGCAATTACTCCTAATAATATTGTAACTCTACCAATTTTAGTTACTTCGTCTATATACTTATCATAAATATTCATATGTTTGTTCCTCCTAATTTAACTAATTTAAGTTTATTATACTAAAAATGTTCCTACAAAAGCTCCACCAAACATAGATATTGTTAAACTCCACTCTTTTAACCAACCTATATTTTTCTTAGTCCCTATTGTCATTGAAAGGAACATTAATAATGCTCCTACAAGAGCTGATATAGTGATATTTGGGTTTTTGTTATACTGCATTACATTTCCAACATTAAAGAATGCAAATGACCCTAACATTGCTCCTAAACCTATTGCAGGTAATAAAGCTTTTCTTCCATTTGTTAATAATCCATTTACCTTATCCATCTTGTGAGCAAAGAAAAATACAAATATTAAACATCCTAGTAATCCTAAAGCCATTGTCCAAAGAGCATTTGTAAATACAACTGGTAACATATCCATACTTAATTCATGCCCCATTGCCTTTGCTCCGAAGTTAGCTGCCATGGCTTCATAGTTTGAACCACCGATTAAGCTTAATCTAACAAAAGATACAGCTGATCCCATTGTTACTATAAGAGCTAGTAAACTTCCTACAACACCCATTGCAGGTCCAACACTTGCTAACGCACTTGTTTTAATTCCTTTTTTCATACTTTCATCTGTTATTCCTAATTTTTTTCCAGTTACAATTGCTTTCTTTATAATAAGTCCTGATTGAATTAATGCTAATGAAACTCCTAATATAGCTACAGCCCACATTAAATAATGTGTTGCATATTGCATGTGACCTAATTTTTCCATGATTTCCTCCTAAAGTTTAAAATATCTTTAAATAGTCCTTAAATAATTTATATCACACTTGTACTTATAATACAACATTTTTTTATAAAAAGAACGTATTTTTCCGTAATAGTTCACTTTATATATAATGCACACTTAGTTCAAGACTTATTTATAGCTTGTTTATACAAAAATAACATTTTGTGTCCTAAATTAAAAAGATCACTCTATTTAAAGAGTGATCTTTTTTTATCTTTTTATTGAAATAATTACTTCTATACTTCCTTTATATTGACCTAAAACAACTTCTTTTGGAATATCTAATTTTCCATTAATATTAATAATATACTCATCATCTAAACTTCCTTTACTCACGTAGTAATTTTCTATTTGAGCATTTAATTTTCCCTTTAACATAGAAAATAAATCAATATTTTTTTCTTTTATTTCTATACTTATATTTCCTTTTATCTCTTTTGATGTTTCTATTAAAATTTCCCCTTTAGCTAAATTATTTTTTTCTCCAATAAAAACATTTCCAAAATCCATTGGAATCTTTTCCTTTATAATAAACCAAATACTAGGAAATTCTAACTTAAACATATGTTCTGTTATTTTCTCATTTTTTCTTTTTATATGTATATTTAAATTTTCACTTCTTTCTAAACTTGCTCCATTTCTTTTTAAAACTAAAGAAAGATCTCCATTTTCAAAAAATATCGTAATTATACTTCCACATTTTAATAATATATCTTTTTTATTTAAATTTTCATTTTTATCTACTATTCCAACAGACATTCCATTTATAAATATTTCATCATCTGCCTTTGATTTTAGCAATCCATACCCTTTAATATTTTCAAGAATAACTCCATCTGGATTTGGAAATTTTAAACTTATTTCCTCTAATTTATCATAGTCTATTGAGTTGAAATTTATTCTATTTTCATCTAAATATGATGGCATAAATCTCAGTGTACTACTTCCTTTAATTAATGGATTTTTATTTAAAGTTATTCCTAATATTAAATTTTTAAAATGCTTAGTTCTTCCTATTTTTATAATAGGATTGCTATTGGAGGATTCAATTTTATAAGTTTTGCTTTTAGGCAATCCTTTTGGTAATTCTAAAAATAAATTAGCACTTTTCCCTTTTCCTGTTAAAAACGTTAGATTCATACTAGGTTCTTTTTTATCAATTAATTTCAATATTCCTTTCATAGGATACGGAATTTTAGTTTCCTCTTCTATTAAAGTTACACTTTCTTCAAACTCTATTCTAAGACCAATTTCATCTGTCAAAAGGCCTTTTTTTTGTTTAGTTATTTCCATATTATAATTTTGAAGTTGTAATTTTCCTAAATCTATAATATCACTATCTAATGATAATTGTTTTATAATCTGCTCCTCTTTTTTTATTTGAGAATTACTATTATCATAATAAATAAAAGAATCTAACTTAGGAAGATGAAAACCTAATCTATAATATTGATTTACTGTATTAGAAGATCCAGTATAATGTTTTACTACTAAACTTCCCTGAGAAGACTCATAATTCCATTGATCCAATTTTATATAAGTATTTCCATCTCTTTTATAAAATAGAGATATTTTATTTCCTCCACCTATATTTAAATTCTCCCAATGACTTCCTCCTCCACTACTTCCTATAACTCCTGATATTTTATTTCCTCTATCATCTTCAATTTCAAAATCATGTTTCCCTTGAGAATTATTATATTTATCTATATTTCCTATTAATGCTAAAGTTTTATTATAATCATAGCCATCTTGTGGTTGATTAATATAATTAATATTACTATTTATTAACGATATCTCTTCATTTTTTAAAATTGGTGATCTTTCTGAAAAATATATATCTCCCTTTATAGGATTTACTAATTTGGAAATTATTGTTATGCTTTCTACTAATTTACTCTTAAATTTTCTCTCTGGAAGAACTGGCGGAACAGGTGTCTTATCTGCATTAAATCCTACAAATACTAATTCATTATTATTATTACTTTTTAAGTTATATTCTACTTTATCGCCATTATCTACAAATTTTTTATACTCTTCTGGTTTCAAATGAATATATATATTCTCGCTTTCTCCTCCACCATTTTTTGTAGAATTTTTAATATTCATATTTAATTTTCTTTCTATTTTATCTCTATTAAAACTTAATTCTGCTTTTATAATTTTATTAGAAACAGAAGATTTAGTCTCTAAATAAACACTGTTATTTAAAGAGATATATGGATTTTCATTTGAATTTTGTTTTAAAATTTCAACATTCATATGATAAAAAGATACATTTCCTAAATTTATTGTTTTTATTCTTTTACAAAATTTTATCACTCACAGCATTG
>NZ_CAMQYW010000071.1 GCF_947039425.1 uncultured Cetobacterium sp.
CTGCTCCTCCCTCTCCAAATTGTATATTAGAGTTTTCATTTAAAATACTAAAATTAACAAAATGATTTATTGTTTTATCTCTATTTTCAACTTTTTCACCACGTTCATATATTACTGGTTTAATTCCAAGTTCACAAAGTCTAAGAGCTGAAAATAGTCCAGCTGGACCACTTCCTATAATTGCAACTCTCTCTATCCCCTCTATTTTTTTAAAGTTTAATTTTTCTATTTTTTTAGAAAGATTAACATCTAAATTCTCTATATTGATTTCTTTTTTTAAAGTAATCTCTATATTATAGACAAACTTAATATCACTTTTTTTTCTACTATCAATTGATCTTTTAATATACTCTATTTTTTCTATATTATCTTTTTTTATTCCTCTTTTTAAAACTTCATTTTCTAATTCTTTATTTTGATTTTTAGATATTGATACATTAATATTATTTATTACAACTTTCATTTCCACCTCTTTTTCATAAAAAAAGCTTCGAATTTATTCTCATAAAGAATTTCTGTTCGAAGCCATTTACAAATTATATAAACTACATGATTTTTTCTTCTAAAGTTTTTCCTACTCTGAATTTTACAACTTTCTTTTCTTTTAATTTCATTTTTTTACCTGTTTGTGGATTTCTAACTGCTCTTGCTGCTCTTGTAACAACTTCAAATTTCCCCCAACCGATAAATGATACTGGTTCTCCTTCGATTAGTTTTTGTTCAACTAAGTCTAAAAATAACTTAACTGCCTTTTCTGAATCTTTTTTAGTGTAATCTCCTGTTTTTGCAAATAAATCGATAAACTCTTTTTTTGTCATTATTTTTCCTCCTCAAACTATTATATAAAAATAGAAAGAACCAAATAAACCAAATACAGATACTACAAACTGAAAACCCTTATATAATGGTATCTTTAACCGATTATACTCATAAAACCTTTAATTGTCAATACTTTATAAGCTTTTTTTTGTTTTTTATCTTATTATTCCTTTTTCTTTATATTTTTCTAGTTCTGGAAGAATATGTTTTTCATATAATTCTGGAAGATATTCTTTTAAAAGTTTAGTTCTATCTATAACTTTTTCCATAGGAACTTTAAATTTTTCCCATGTATGCCCATTGGATGTTACATTTTGCATAAATCCTTGATACTTATCGCAAACATTAGCATATATAGCTTCATTACTTTTACAATCTTCAAATTCTAACCATAATTCTACCATCTCTTTTTCTTGATCTTCTGGTAAAATAGCAAACAGTTTTTTAGCGGCATTTATCTCAGCTTCTAATTTATCTGATCTATCTGGGCCAAAAGCAGGAGTGTCTCCAGCATATATCTCTACTAAATCATGTATTAAAATCATTTTTAAAGCTTTTTCTAAATTAACTTCTTTAGGAAAATACTCTTTTAAGGTTATAGCAACCATTGCCATATGCCAACTATGTTCAGCATCATTTTCCTCTCTTTTCCCATTTACAACTAAAGATTGTCTAAAAATATCTTTTACTAAATCAATTTCGTATAAAAATTTCATTTGTTTTTGTATTCTATCCATGACCTTCCCTCCAAGTATAATTATCCTCTTCTGTATCTATCTTTTTGTTCCTCTATATTTTTAGTTCTTGCATTTATTTTTTTATTATATTTTGTTTTAGGAAGTTCTAAACTAGACATAACACCAGAAACATATTCTACTTCTTTTTCTTCAATTGTAATATCTAATGTATTTTCAATTTCTTCTAACATTTTAAGATCTCTATCAGTTACAAAGACATAAGCTTCACCCTTATCTCCTGCTCTTCCTGTTCTTCCAATCCTGTGAATATAACTTTCAACATCTTCAGTAATATCGTAATTAAAGATATGTGTAACTCCTGTTATGTCTACTCCTCTTGCTGCAACATCAGTTGCTATTAAAAATTGAAAATCTACATTTTTAAACGACTTCATTATTTTCTCTCTTTTAGCTTGTGGAATATCACTATGTAATTTTTGACAAGAGTATCCTTTTATACTTAATTCTTGTTCTAATTTATCTACTCTAGCTTTTGTTCTACAAAATATTATACCCATAAAAGGATTCGTTTCATTTAATAATAGACAAAGAGTATCCTCTTTTCTTCTATCTGTTGTTCTTATTAGAAACTGCTTAATATTAGCTAACTTATCTTCAGTACTTTTAACAGAGATAGATAGAGCTTCCTTTGTTATTTTATAAGCAACCTTTTTTACTTGAGTATCTATTGTTGCTGAGAAACAAAGAGTTTGTCTCTTTTTATTTAGAGTCGGAATAATAGTATCTATTTCATTTCTAAATCCCATCATCAATATTTGATCTACCTCATCTAAAACGAACATTTTAACTTTCGATAAATCTATTGCATTTCTTTTAATTAAATCTACTAATCTTCCTGGAGTTCCAACAACAATATCTACTCCTTTTTTCAAATTTTCAATTTGTCCTGCGATCTCTCTTCCACCATAAGCCAGTAAAACTTTCAATTTTTTTTCATCGTTTACTTTTTCTATTTCTTGAGAAATTTGAATAGCAAGTTCTCTTGTAGGTGTTATTATTAATCCTTGAGGTTGATTCCCATTTTTTAATGTTTGCACTAAGGGAAGAACAAAAGCCAATGTTTTTCCACTTCCGGTATTTGCTTGAGCTATTACATCTTTACCATTTAAAACTTGAGGGATTACCTCTTCTTGAATCTCTGTTGGAGATTTTATTCCACTCTTACTTAATTGTATTATTATATTTTCATTAATATTTAATTCATTAAAATTATTCAACTTTTACTCCTTTTTAAAATCTTTTTCTTTAAGAATATATTATACCATTTATTTTAATAAATTGTAAACAACACATATTTTTATTAATCTTTATTTTGATTTTATTTTTATATTGTGATAGCATATTTTATATAAATATATACGGAGGAATTAAATGAATCTTACTTTAGAATTTAATCAATTGGAAAATAAAAATGATACAATTTATAGAAAATCATCTGACATTCCATTTACAGGAATAGGAATTTGTAAATATGTAAATGGAAATATTGAAACTGAAATCCCTTTTATAGATGGAATTATTAATGGAACAGTTAATATCTATTATACAAAAGGAAATTTAAAATCTAAATCTATTTATATTAATGGATTATTGGAGGGGGAAAGTTTAACTTGGTTTGATAATGGAGTTTTACAAGGAAAATGTAATTATGTAAAAGGAAAATTAAATGGCAGAAGTGAAACTTGGTATCCTAATAATCAAGTAAAATCTGAATCATTTTTTTTAGATGGAAATTTAGATGGAGAGTCTAAAGAATGGTATCCAAATGGATTATTAAAAACAGAACTTACTTATTTTAATAATGAAAAAAATGGGAAAAGTAGAACTTGGTTTGATAATGGACAATTAAGAACAGAAAATAATTTTAAAAATGGTTTGATTGATGGAGAGGGAAAAGAATGGTATGATAATGGAAAAATTAGATCTGAAATTTTTTCAAGAAATGGAATAGCTGAAGGTTTAAGTTCTGAATGGTTTGATAATGGACAATTAAAATCAATTTGTTTATTTAAAAATAATCTTCCTCACGGAGTTCATATAGAGTATGATAAAGATGGAAAAATTTTAAAAGATACAACATATAATAATGGAATTATAGTTTAACATGTATATATTGAACGAATCTTTTTTTTTCAAACCAAACAAAATGATTATAAAACATATGTGAAAATAATAATTTTTATACTTTGAATTTTGCAGAAAATCTGTTACAATATAGTTATTTCATTTTTTTTATTTAGGAGGATATATAATGATTGATTGTCTAAACGGGCATAAATATATACTAGTTTTTGGTGCTTCTGTTGTAGATATGTTTGGATTTTGTAGTTCATCATACAAAACATGTGATTCAATTCCAGGAAAGATTAAAATATCTTTTGGTGGAGTTTCAAGAAATATAGCTGAGAATATGGCTAGAGTTGGAGTTAAAACTAAATTTATTTCAATTATTGGAGATGACGAAATTGGTCGTTCAATGTTAACTCATTCATTGAAAATAGGATATGATATGAGAAATTCTTTAATATTAGAAGGTCAAAGTACACCAACTTATATGGCTGTATTGGATCAATCAGGTGAGATGGTTTCTGCTGTAGCTGATTTAGATAGCATTAGCGCTATGACTACTGAATTTATAGATTCAAAAAGTGTTATGTTTGAAAATTCAGAATACACATTTTTAGATGCTGATGATCCTATAATTTTAGAATATTTATTACGTAAATTTCAAGGAAAAACTAAATTTATTTTAGATCCTATTTCATCAACTAAGGCAGAAAAAGTAAAGCATTTAATCAAATATTTTCATACTATAAAACCCAATAGAATTGAAGCTGAGGTTTTATCTGGAATTAAAATAAACACAAAAGAAGATTTAGATAAAGTTGGTGACTACTTTTTAAATTTAGGACTAACTAATATTTTTATAAGTCTTGATGCAGATGGAATATATTATGCTAATAAATCTGAAAGAGGAACTTTAAAAGCTAAAGATGTAATTGTTAAAAATGTAACAGGAGCTGGAGATTCTTTTGTAGCTGGTTTAGGTTATGGATACATAAATAAACTTTCTATTAAAGAATTAGTAAAAATATCAATGGCGATGGCTATTGCTACAATTTCTCATGAAGAAACGATTCATCCAGAGATGGGGCATAAATTAATTGAAGAGATACTAGAAAAAACAGAGTGGATTGAAGGATAATTTTATCCTTTTTTCTTTGTTCTCTATTGTAATATTATCGGACTGTATATCTTGGGCGCGAAATATGAGGGTCAGTTTTAACTTTCCCTCATTTTTTTTAATTATTTTTCTTTCCAAATAGTCTTAATAAATTTAAGAATAAATTAACAAAGTCTAGATATAACATTAAAGCGCCAATTGTTGAAAATTTTTCAAAATCTTCATCTGTCATTTGATTATTATTTACTATTTTTACTATTTTGTTAATGTCATAGGCTATTAATGCTGTAAATAAAACTACTGCACAAACAGATATGAACCATCCTAAAATACTTATTTTAAGAAACAGATTTAAAAGAGATACTATCACAAGAGTAATTAAACCGCCTTTAAAAAATCCTGAATATGACGACAAATCCTCTTTTGTTTTTAATCCATATATACTCATTCCAACAAAAATTAAAGATGTTACTCCTAATACATATACTACAGAACTAACACTATACATTAGCATTACAATTGATAATACCATCCCATTCATTCCTGAATATGCTAAAAATAACAATTTTGCTGTACTACTACTCATTTTTCTTAATCCAAAATTAATTCCTAAAACTAATAATAATTCACCAATTATTATTAAATTCATATATCTAGATACAAAAGATATTGCTGGACTATTTGAAGCAACACTAACTGCTACAATTCCCGTCACAATTAAACCTAAAAACATCTGTAAAAATACTTTTCTTAAAAATGTATTTTTACTATTTAAACTTATCTCACCATACATATTTCCTTACCTCCTATTTTTTTTTAGTATACACGTATAATTTTAATTTTGCAACTAAAAAAGTTAAAGGGTATTTTACTACTATTTTATATCTATTTTTTCATTAGACTTTATAAAATCATAAAACTCCTTTTTTCTATTATTATTTTTTTCTTTCGTTTTTTCTTTAAAATCCTTTTTCATTTTCAAAGGTTTTTTCTTTTGAAAGCTATCTTCATATTTTTCTAAATCATCAAAATAAAAATTTTCCTCATAACTTTGGTCTAATTTCATTCTTCCCATCTCATTCTCCTTATAAATTAAATAAAAGACATACTAATTTAATAATCTATTTTAGAGATTTTGTCAATCTATTTTTAATCTAATTTTCTATATATTTTCAAATTATTTACAACCATATATAATGTAACTCCAGCTGCTATTAAATCACAAATAGGTTGAGCCATCCAGATTCCAATTAAACCAAATGTTTTAGACAGAAGTATTATCAAAGGAACTAATAAAACAACTTGTCTAAGTAAACTTAAAAACATAGCAGCTTTCCCTTTCCCTATAGCCAAGAAATAATTACTTCCTGCCATTCCAAGTGCTATTGCAGGCATTGCAATTAAATATATCCGAACTCCTGTAACAGACATTTTCATAATATTAGGATTTTTATTAAATAGTCCTATTATCTCTTGTGGAAAAAGTTGAATAAAGAATAAAGCTACTAAGAAAAATAAGATTCCTATATTTGCTGATAATTTATATGTTTTTTCTACTCTTTTATATTGTCTTGCTCCAAAGTTATATCCTATAATTGGTTGTGCACCCTGAGATATTCCATACACAGGCATAAAACACAATAAAGCTATAGCATTAACCGTAGCCATGGCACCTATAGCTAAATCTCCACCATATATCTTTAACGCATTGTTATTAACTACTTGAACCATACTCGCTGCTAACTGCATAGCAAATGGAGAAACTCCTATAGCTAAAATTAATTTTACAATTCTCAAATCTAATCTTAAATTTATTTTTTTTATTTTTAAATTAGATTTTTTGCTCATATAATAAGCTATTGATAATATTGTAGTTAAAATTTGTGATAATACTGTTGCATAAGCTGCTCCTTTTATTCCCATATTAAAAGTGAATATAAAAATAGGATCTAATATTATATTTAAAAAACAACTAACAACCATTATAATTGAACAAATTTTAGGATTTCCATCTGCCCTTATTGTGCTATTCAAAGCATATCCCATAACATTAAAAATACTTCCATATAAAATTATCCCAATATATCTTTCAGCATAAATCATAGTATTTTCACTTGCTCCAAAAGCTATAAGAATATCTTTTTTAAAAATTATCCCAACTATTGTAATTAAAGTTCCTATTATTATGGATAAAGTTATAATATTTCCTATTATTTTTTCAGCACTTTCCTTCTTTTTTTCCCCAAGTTTTATTGAAATATTAGCAGTTGCACCTATTCCTATAAGCATTCCAAAAGCTAGTACTATTGTTATTATCGGCATAGTTATTCCTATTCCTGTAATTGCTAATGCTCCAACACCTTCCATATTCCCTATAAAAATACGATCAACGACATTATATAATGCACTTACTAACATCCCAATTATTGCTGGTATTGAATATTTTATTAATAGTTTTTTTATATCCCCAGTTTCTAAATTCAAATCCTTATCCACTATTCCTCCTTATATTTTTCATTTTTTTAGTATCCTTATATCATATCATTTTTTTCTTAAAACGCCTAAAATTAAACTATTATTTCTCAGAATAGTTTTTATATATGAAAATCATAATATATAGGT
>NZ_CAMQYW010000072.1 GCF_947039425.1 uncultured Cetobacterium sp.
TCTCTCATAATATCACTCCCTTGAATTATTATGCTTACTCTTAAAAGTTACCATTAATTGCACTAAAAGTCAATATCTTTAGCTATATTTTGAATTTTTTTTTCAAAAGCTAATCCATCTTTATACTTTCTACATTTTTCAGTGCTGTTCCTATAAACTTATCTGCTCTTACTCTATTATTTTGAATTAATTTTACATATAGTATATCTATAACAGTTAATTGAGCCATTCTAGATGATAATGAAGTTGATCTAAAATTAGTTTTTTCAACAACAGTATTTAAACATATATCTCCAATACTTTTTATTGGATTTGATGCACATTTAGTTAAAGTTATAACTGTTGCTTTATTTTTTTTAAACTTTAAAAGTGTTTGATATATATCTAAAGTTTTTCCACTGTGAGATATAACAAATACAACATCTTTTTCAGATACAGTAGAAGCGTTTGCTAATTGTATATGCTGATCTGTATCACAAATAACTGACTTACCCAATTCCCAAAGTTTATACTGAAAATCTTTAGCTACTATTCCAGAAAAACCAGCTCCAAGTAAAAATATTCTATCAGCACTATCTATAATTTCCACTGCTTTCTCTAAATCACCAAAATCTAAAATTTTATAAGTATCCTCTATTGTCTTTACATTTTCATAAACTATTTTTTTAGATAACATATCTACACTATCATCAAAATTTATTCCATCATATATAATGTTTACTTCTTCGCTTTTTATAACTGTTGCAACATCAGCAGCTAAAGCTATTCTAAATTCTGGAAATCCTTTAAATCCTAATTTTTTTGAGAATCTGACTACTGATGCTTGACTTACTCCACATCTCGTAGCTAATTCGTAGGTATTTAAAATTTTAATCTCCTCTATATTATCTTCTAAATAGTTAGAGATCTTATTTTCATTTTTTGTAAAACTTTCTTTTAGTTCTTTTAATTTAATTAACGTTCCTCCCAATTTAATACTCCTCCCTTTTTTTTAACTCTTTCTCTATTTCATTTAAGACCTTTCTTTTATTCAAACTCCAAATTGGTTCTAAAACTTCATCTTTTTTCCCATCTCCAGTAACTCTATGTACAACCATTTTAGGAGGGAGAATTTTTAAAATATCAACAACAATATTTACATACTCTTCCAATGTAAAAATCTTAAACGGTTTAATTTTATATATAGCTTCCATCTTTGTCTCTTTTATAATATGAAGAGAGTGTATTTTTATTCCCCAAGCTCCAGACTCTACAATATCATTTGCTGTTTTAATAATACTCTCATTATCTTCATTTGGCAATCCAATTATCATATGAGTAACGAATTTTATATTTTTATCTTTTAAATTTTTAGATGCTTCCTTATATACAGAGTAAGGATATCCTCTATTAATTTTTTTAGCAACCTCTTCATTGCTGCTTTGTAATCCAAGTTCTATCCAAAGTAAATAATTATTATTTATTCTTTCTAGTAATTTTACAATATCTTCTTGTAAACAATCAGGTCTAGTACCAATAGCTAAGCCTAAAACTCTTGGATGTTTTAAAGCTTCATAATATATTTTCTCTAAATACTCCACATTGCCATATGTATTTGTAAAGTTTTGAAAATACGCAATAACTTTCCCCTCTCCTATTTTTTTACCTAAAAATAAAAGTTGTTCATCTATTTGCTCAGTTATACTTTTTATTTTATTTCCAGCAAATTCTCCACTTCCAGCATCACTACAGAATATACATCCGCCACTAGATATGCTTCCATCTCTATTTGGACAAGTAAATCCTCCATCTAAAGATACCTTATATATTTTTTCACCAATTGTTTCTTTAAAATAATCATTTAAAGAATAAAATCTTCTATTGTTTTCCTTTTTACTTTTCATTTAGTTTCTTTTTCTCCATTCTCTCTATTTTAGAATAGATACATCCGCAATAATCTTGTCTATAAAGATCATATTCTTTCGAAAGCTCCACACTTCTTAAGTATCTACTCTTCTTTTTAAAGTCACCTTTTAAAAATTTAATACCATATTTCTCTTCCAATTCAATTCCTATTTCATTAATCCACTGTGAATTTTTCAATGGACTAATACTTAGAACAGTTGAAAAATAATCAAAATTTAACTCTTTAGCTTTTTTTGCAGTGGCTTCCATTCTAAGTTTATAACACTCATAACATCTTTTTCCACCCTCATTTTCATTTTCTAACCCTTTGATTTTCTCAATAAAATCAGATTTAGGACTATATTCTCCCTCAATAATATCCATATTATAATTAAGTTCATTATTAAATGTATGCTGCTCATTTAATCTAATTTCATATTCATTTATTTCTGTTATATTGGGATTATAAAAATATATGGATATATTAAGATATTCTTTTAAATATTCAAGAATTGCACAACTACAAGGAGCACAACATGAGTGTATTAATAACTTTTTTTCACTATCTTTACCAATTGTATCTAATATTTTTTGCATTTCTAATTCGTAATTTATCTTCAATTTATCATTCCTTTTTTCATTATATATTTTAATTATAGCATATAAATTAGTGTTTTTTAAATTATTCTGTTATAATAGATATAAATTATTTAACAGGAGGTTTTTGTATGAATAACAAAGTTTTCTTTATGCTGGCAAATGGTTTTGAAATTGTAGAAGCAGTAGCACCTTTAGATGTACTAAGAAGAGTAGGTGTTGAAGTAATTACTGTATCTATCTCTGATAATATTGAAGTTGAATCTGCTCAAAAAGTAAAAATTATAGCAGATACTACTATTGAAAAGGTTAACTTTGGAGAGGGAGATGCAGTCATTTTACCTGGTGGATCACCTGGCTATATTAATCTTAGAGAGAATCAAATAGTGATTGATATTGTAAAAGAATATTTAGATAGTGATAAAATAGTTGGTGCTATATGTGGAGCTCCTACAGTTTTAGGTGTTAATAATCTGATTAATGATTATAAATTCACATGCCATTCAAGTGTAATTGATGAAATGAACAGTAATAATTATATAGATGAAGATATTGTTGAAGATAGAAACTTAATTACTGGAGTTGGAGCTGGAAGATCCTTAGATTTTGGATTTGCACTTGCTAAACGTTTTGTTTCTGACGATAAAATATATATGGTTAAAAGAGGAATGGAATTAGTTTAATTAAAAAAGGAGCGTATGCTCCTTTTTTTAATCTACTAAATAATATTCAATTGTACTTACAACTCTTACTTTTTTTATTTGAGGATTATGATTGTCTCTGTTATAGATAATAAATTGTCCTTGATTAGCTCTTTTAATTTTACCTAAAGAACTATTAGAATCTTTAGCAAATTTTTCTGCAACTTCCCTTGCATTTTTTGTAGCTTCTTCTATCATTTTAGGTTTTATTGAACTTAAATCTGAATATGTATAATTTATATTACCATTGTTATTTAAAGCTATATTCATCTTTACTAGTTCTCCTATTTTATTGCTTAGTTTATATATATTTTCAGTTTTATGAGAATATACAGTTATTACTTGAGTTGCTATATATCTAAATGGAATTTTAGTGTTATCATACTGATATAACATTTTATCCTCTATATTAGGAGAAGATAAAGTTATCTCATTTTTAGAAACTCCATTTTCCATTAAAAATTCATTTATTTTTTTATTATCTATTTCCACTTGATTATAAATATCTACTAAATTATTTCCAGTAACTTTAAATGAAATAGGCCAAACTACAGTATCAGACATAACCTCTTTTTCAGATAGACCTTTAACAACTACTGTTCTATCTAAGCTTTTCATATTTACTAAACTATTTCCTAAAGTGAATCCAAGAATACTTAATCCAATAAGAATACAAAGACCCAATGTTAAAAATTGATTTTTACCTTTCATTTTCTCCCTCCTACATTTTATAAAAATAAAAGAGAGATAACTCTCTCTTTTAAATAATTAGTATTAGCAATTTTCCTCTAGTAAGAAATCTTCATACATCTCTTCCTCTTCTTCAACTATAAGCATATCTATATTATCATAGTTGTTTTCTAATTTTAAATTTTCCGGTAACTCTTCCTCTTCAATAAATTTGAAGTTTTCATCTTTCAATGTACTTATAAAAATATGAGGTAAAAATCTATCAAATTCACTTATATAAGTAGTAAATCCAAAACCTTGTCCTTGTTTGTTATTTTTGTTTAACTCTCTTGAATATTTTGTGTGGTTTGAACAATCATGAACAACCATATTCCAATTTTCATCACAAGCTTGTTTCATTAATTTTAAAGTTATCTCTCTTGACCATAAAGGTGAAATATAACCTCTTCTAGCCATATACATTTTTTCTCCAACATAATTATTTATATTGTCCTCTCCAAAATGTAGTTCAGCACAGTTCATGAAATCAATTCCTGATGCTAAAATCTTATCTTTTTTGTTTTGAAAACTTTCGTAAAATTCAGGAGTCATTGGAGTTTCTATTCCAACCATAGGAATATACTCTTTTGCTATTTTCATATATTCAATAACTTCATCACTACATTTAACAGCACCTAAGTTAAATCTAAGTTCATCAAGTCCAGCTTCTCCTAATTTTTTTAAATTTTCTCTAGTGCATAAAGAACCGTTAGTATACATATGTTGGTATATTCCAACCTTATTTAATTTTTTTATAATTGAGTAATATTTTTCTATTTCTAAAAATGGTTCTAAGTATACATAAGCAACTCCACTTGGTTTCTTTTGTATAGATAAAAGTAAATCTATATCCTCTTCATAAAAAAGAGTTTCTCCAATTTCCCACATACCATCAGGTATAACTTCTTGATTATCTATATTATCATGATAATAACAGAATTTACATACTAAATTACACTTATGAGTTTTTCTTATTCCACCAAGTCCATCACCAAATAAGCATGATAAGCAACCTTTTGGGAAGTTTTCTTGTTTTCCTACAAAGAATGTTCTTCCTTTTAAATCTTTTAGTTCTTTAATCTCATTTTTCATATTGTTATGAGTTTTATTTACACTTAACTCTATTTGTCTTATTGTTGATTCAATTATACTACTATACTCTCTGAATACTTCAGTTTTATCTCCTGATAGAGAAGAAAGGTATTCAAACCATTCTAAGGCATCTTTTTTTGAAATTTTCATAATTTATTTACTCTCCATTTTCTATTAAATTTTCATATCACCATACTTTATAATCCCTTTTCTTCTAAAAAATTCTGAAATGATTAGAGATATAACTCCTGGCAAAATAATTGTCATTAAAATTATTATAATTGTTTTATCTTTACCCATTGTTTCAATAGCCATGATTTGTCCAACTAATCCACTAGTTCCCATTCCAGCTCCAACGCTATTATTTTCAATTTTAAAAATAACCGTACCTATCGGTCCTAATATAGCTGAAGTTATTATAGGAGGGAGAAATATTTTTGGATTTTTTATTATGTTTGGCATTTGAAGCATAGATGTTCCTAATCCCAAAGAAAACAATCCACTCATTTTATTCTCTCTGTAACTTGTTATTGCAAAGGCTACCATATGTACAGAACATCCAATGGTTGATGCTCCTGCGGCTAATCCATTTAAACCTAATGATATTGCTATGGCTGCACTACTTATAGGTAGTGTTAAAAAAATTCCCATTAATACTGATACTATTATTCCCATGTAAAAAGGTTCTAATGTTGTTGCTAAATTAATTATATTTCCAAACCATTTCATAAACTCTGAAATAGCAGGAGCTAACTTTATTCCAACTAATCCACCAACAATTATTGTACTAATGGGAATTACTATAACATTTACAGGAGTTTTATTTTCTACAAATTTAGAAATTTCCGCTCCTATAAGACTTGCTATCATAGCACCAACTGGTTCTCCTATTTTTAGAATAGCTGTAGTTCCATTAAATACAATAGAACCACTTCCTAAAAATCCACAAATCATAGATGAAAATATTCCTAGGGGAGAAGCTTTTAAAATATAAGCTACACCAGCTCCTATTGCTCCTCCCATACTATATTGAGCCACTTGCCCAAAATTAATTAACATATCTATTTTAAAAAGTGTTCCCAATTGCTTTAGGATAAGACCTATTATTAATGATGCAAATAAACCTAAAGCCATTCCATTCATAACTCTTACAAAATAATCCCTTGTATATATTAAAACTTTCCCCTTCAAAATTTTACCCCCTATATATTATATCTTATATTATATATGTTTACAAGTTTTGTATGAATTGATTATTTTTTAGTAAATGCTAAATCTACTATTTTCATGCCATCAATAGCTGCACTAATTATTCCTCCAGCATATCCTGCTCCCTCTCCTATTGGATAAAGGCCCTTAGTGTTTACTGATTCTCCAAGTTCATTTCTAGTTATTTTAACAGGTGCAGAAGTTCTAGTTTCTGGTGCTATTAAATTAGCATGTTCACTAATAAAATTTCTATTTGTTTTTTCCCAATGTCCCATAGCTAATTTCATATTGTTTGATATTACCTCTGGAAAAAGATTATTCAAATCATAGCTTTTCATTTCCATTTCATAACTTGAATCAATTTTTCTATTTGTTTTCTTGCCTTTTAGAAAATCAAGTGTATTTTGATATAAAGCTCCATAGTTTTCTACAAGTTCATATGTTTTCTTTTCTAACTTATCTTGAAAGTCCATACCTGAAAATATATCATTTCCAAATTCATTAGCTTTTACACCAACAACTAAGGCAGAGTTTGAAAATCTTCCATCTCTTGTTGAATAACTCATTCCGTTAACAAGGGTTCCACCATTTTCAGAGGCAGCATTTACTATAACTCCACCTGGACACATACAAAATGAAAATACACCTCTTTCTTCCTCTTTGTTGTTATAAGTTAAGCTATATGTTGCTGCTTCTAAATTTGGATGCTCATGCATATTCCCATACTGCATTTTATCTATATCAAGTCTTGGATGCTCTATTCTTGCACCAATAGCAAAAGGTTTACTTTCTAAAAACACTCCATTTTTATGAAGCATTTTATATGTATCTCTTGATGAGTGTCCAATTCCTAATAGAACATTATCAAATTTTTCAATAGTTTCATTTTGGAGAGGGGAAGAAAGATTTTTCACTTTTATTCCTGTTACTCTATTATTATTAATTAAAATATCTGTTACTAAACTATTAAAATGGAACTCTCCACCCATTTTAATGATTTTCTCTCTTAAATTTTTAACAACTACTTTTAAAATGTCAGTTCCTACATGAGGTTTATAGTCCCATAGAATCTCTTCTTGAGCTCCATTTTCTACAAGCTCCAAGAAGATATCATTCATATATCCACTTTTAACTCTTGTATTTAGTTTACCATCTGAATAAGTTCCT
>NZ_CAMQYW010000073.1 GCF_947039425.1 uncultured Cetobacterium sp.
AGATACGAATTCGTGACTGGAGTTCAGACGTGTGCTCTTCCGATCTAAAAAAGCATTTTACCAAAAATATCTTTAGGTTTTTTAATAAATAAAGAGAGTGCTTTAAAAAAATATCCTCCTAGACTGTGGATAAATTTACGAGAAGCACAACTTCCTATTATAATGTATCCCTGAGGGAAAGATGTTAATTTTAAATGTTCTTGGGCAATGAAAGATCCCATACTATGTGCTAAAATGAAAATTGGTGTTTTAGGAAAAGTTTCAAAGAGTTCATTAGTTATATTGACTTGATCTTGTATTAAAGTTTTAAAAGAAGTAGTAAAATTACCTAAAGAATTATTATTGAGAGCTAATTGACCATGGAATTTATGATCTGAAAGAACGACAACAATATTTTTTTTATTAAAAAAATCAACTAAGTCTAAATATCTTAAAGAATGCTCACCCATTCCATGCATAACTTGAATAATCCCTTCGGGATTTATAATATTTTTATTGAAAATTTTGTATTTTATCATATCTCCTCCAAAATAAAAACGAGCATTAAGCTCGTTTTTTTTATTTAAAAATGCTGATTAAATAGAAAGTATAAACTATTAAAAATACAATTCCATGCCATCTTTTTAATGTTTGATTTTTAAATATAAATAAAAGCAATAAAATTGAAGCAATTATATTCATAATTAAATCAGTAATAGAACTTTTAGGAATATTAATAGGTGATATTGCAACAGAAGTTCCTAATATGAAAAAAGTATTGAAAATATTTGAACCAACAACATTACCAATAGCAATATCTGAATTTTTCTTTAAAGCTGCAACTATAGATGTAGCGAGTTCAGGAAGAGAAGTTCCTAAAGACACTATAGTAATAGATATTATTCGTTCAGAAATTCCAAAGTTTCTAGCAATATTAACAGCAGAATCTACAATGAAATTTCCCCCAAACACAAGTAAAATAAATCCTAATAAAGTTACAATACATGCTACAGGAAAAGAATAGGATTTAACTTCTAGTTGACTTTCTTCTTTATTTGTTATCGTTAGGAACGTGTTGTAACCTAAGAAACAAAGGAAAAAGAATAGTAAAATAAATCCATCCATTTTATCTAAAATATTATTATGAATTGCTAAAAAATAAGTTAAAAGAGATGCAAATATGGCAATAGGAATCTCAATTTTAACAGTGTTTTTAGAAACTGTTAGAGGATAAATAATAGAAGTAATTCCTAAAATAATTAAAATATTAATTATGTTACTTCCGATTACATTTCCAAGAGTTATTGCTGAATGTCCATCAAGAGCTGATATGACATTAACAACAAGTTCAGGAGCAGATGTTCCGAAAGCTACAATAGTTAAACCAATTACAATGTTTGGAATATTAAATCGTTTAGCTATTACAGAAGCACCATCTACTAAAAAGTTAGCTCCAAAAACTAAAAATAAAACTCCGAGAATTAAAAAAAATAAAGACATCATGATTCCTCCCTAAATTAGACTAAGCTTTTAATCCATTTGTGTGACATAACTCTAGGATAGGTAATTATACACTTGGCAATTTCTTCTAGACAAACAATAAAATAAAGTGTAGTTATTGTTAGTCCTGGAATAAAGTGTATTGCTAAAAATGCTAGTGGAATACCAATAATCCAAATTCCAAGTATTTCTGTACAAATAGCATAAATAACATCTCCACCACCTCTTAAAGTTCCGATTACCTGTATTATAGCATAGAATCTAACAGGAATAAACCAAGCCATAATTTTTAAAACAGTAATAACATGTTCACGTGTTTCTGGAGTAATTTTAAATATACCTACAACTAAAGGTGAGATAAAATAGAATAAAATTCCAATTATAATTCCTAAAAATACTCCAAATTGCGATATTTTTATTGAAAGTTCGTAAGCTTCCTCCGTCTTTTTCTCACCAATTTTATTACCAATTATAATAGCTGATGCAACTCCAATTCCAATACCAAAAATATTAAATAAATTATTAATTGTTATAGCAATCTGCATTGTAGCAGTTGCATTAATTCCTAATCTAGCATAGGCAATAGAATATGTAGAGATTCCTAAAATCCACATAATATCATTAAATATAACAGGTGATGCAATTTTAAAGAAATCTTTAATCATTTTTAATGTAAGATTTTTAATGCCATGAAATTTAGTTGCAATAATATTGTGTCTTCCATAGATCATAAATAATACAAAACTTAATTCCATTGTTCTTGAAATGGTTGTTCCAAGAGCAGCACCAGCAACACCAAGTTTAGGACATCCAAATTTACCAAAAATAAATAGGTAATTAAGGATAGCGTTAAAAATGATCCCTACAAAACTACCGTACATAGGTATTTTAGTTTGACCAGTACTTCTAAGAGCCATTGAAAAAGAAAGAGTAATCGCTGTTAAAATATAACTAGCAGAAACGATTCTTAAATATCCTACTCCTAAAGAGGTAACTGTTGGATCTTTTAAAAAAATATGTATTATATTAGCGGGAAAAATAAATGCAATGGCTGCGAAAATAACTGAAACCAATCCGGAAATCAATAGAGATAAATCTAAAAATTCATGAATTTTTGAGATATCTCTTTTACCCCAAAGCTGGGACATAAAAATAGAAGCTCCCATCCCAATACCAGAAACAGTATAGTAAAAAATCATATAAAATTGATTGGATAAACCAACTGCAGCAATTTCACTTTCTCCTAATTTTCCTACCATAATATTGTCTAAAAGATTTAGAGATGCAGTAATTAAACTTTGTAAAATTATTGGAATAGCTAAAGACATTAACATTTTGATAAAACTTTTTTCAAATTTAAATTTTTGTAACATAAAACTCCTTCTCTAAAAAAAGAGCAGATGGGTTATTAGCTGCCCATCTGCTCCTCTTTATTTTATTTTTTTTTATTTTTTGTAATTTTCTTTTTCTTATGTTTTTTAGTTAAAGAATTATTGTTTTCTTTTTTAGGTATAGAGTATTCAACATAAGATTTTATATGTGCGAATTTTTCAATGATAATTGGATTTTTAGCTACAGAGAATCCAAATTGCCCAATTGGTTTTTTTGCCATAGGGAAATATTCTCCATGACAGTAATTAATTAAATTTGCCCATTCAAAATGGATTTTTCCATTTTCATCCATAAGTTTTTTATCAATGTGAGATCCCATAACTTCTGCTAAAAATAAGTCATGAGTTCCTAAAGGGATAATTTGCTTAACTTTACACTCAATATTAACTGGAAATTCAGCTAAATATGGTGCTGATATATGATGACCTGGTTTTGATGTTAAGTTAAGTTTTTTTATTTTATCAATATCTCTCCCAGAGATAACTCCGCAATAGTCGGTTTCTCTAACTTGAAAACTATTTGGTAAGTTAACTGTGAACTCCATAGTCTCTTTTATAAATTCGTAAGAAAGTCTTTCAGGCCTAATTGCAATAGAGAGCATTGGAGGATTTGTACAAATTGTTCCAGTCCATGCAACAGTGAAAGCATTTTCCTTTCCTTCTTTGTTTTTAGAAGTAATAACGACAGCAGGAACAGGATTTAAAAAGACGCTACCTTTAAATAACTCTTTATTCATTTTGTTACTCCTTTAATAATTTTATGTGATTTATATTATATCAGAAAAATTTAAAATAGGCTCTCTTTTTTTTTAAAATTTAATAATGATTGACTTGAAGACGAGCATTAGGTATAATATATTATGTGTATGTATATTATTTATGGTTCTAATGTGATTAAAAGGAAAGATGAGTTCGAATCTCACACGGTCCCGCCACTGTAAGGATGACAAAATCAGGAAAACCACTGTATAAGCTTATATGGGAAGGTCTGAGAGTAGGTTGAATCTAAGTCAGGAGACCTGCCATAAATTTATAAAATATAAAATCTGCGGAGAACAGATTCTTATTTAGATTTGCATAGTTCAATTCTAATTTTAAATTTCTTTTCTTTTCTCTTGTTTTATATTTCACTAAAAAACAATGTTTTGAGGAGTGCAAAATGAATCATAAAAATCTAATGGTAGTGGGAACTTCCTCTGGTGCTGGGAAAAGTATAACAGTTACAGGATTATGCAGAGTATTTTATAAAGATGGTTATAAAGTAGCCCCTTTTAAATCTCAAAATATGGCATTAAATTCATATATAACAGTGGATGGTCATGAGATGGGTAGAGCTCAAGCATTACAAGCTATGGCTTGTGAGATAGAAGCTGAATATTTTATGAATCCAATTCTTTTAAAACCAACAGGAGATAGGAAAATACAAGTTATTGTAAATGGAAAATCTATTGGAAATATGGGCGGTTTAGAGTACGGAGAGTTTAAAGGAAGTTTAAAAAAAGATATAAAAGAAGCCTATTCAATTATAGAGAGAAAGTTTAATATATGTGTAACAGAAGGGGCAGGGAGTCCCGTTGAATTAAATATGAAAAATGATGATATAGTAAATATGGGATTAGCTGAGATGATTGATGCTCCTGTAATCTTAGTTGCTGATATAGATAGAGGTGGAGTTTTTGCATCAATCTATGGAACAATAGAACTTATGACTCCAGAAGAAAAAAATAGAGTAAAGGGAGTTATTATAAATAAATTCAGAGGTAGTGTAGAGATACTACTTCCAGGATTAAAGAAAATAGAGGAGTTAACAGGTGTTCCTATTTTAGGAGTAATGCCATATTTTGAGCTTGATATAGAAGACGAAGATGGAGTTACAGATAAATTTAAAAAAATAAATGATAGAAAAGGGAAAATAAATGTTTCAGTAATTAAATTAAAACATATATCTAATTTTACAGATATTGATGCCTTAGGAGCTCACAAAGATATAAATATTAATTACGTAACGTCATTTCACGAACTAGGAGATGAAGATTTAATTGTTATTCCTGGATCTAAAAATACAATAGATGATTTAAAAGATATAAAAGATAAAGGAATAGCTCAAGAGATTATAAAAGCTTCTAGAAAAGGGATTCCTATAATAGGAATATGTGGTGGATTTCAAATATTAGGACAAAAAATATTAGATCCTTATGGAATAGAAAGCAATATAAAAGAACTTCCAGGACTAGGACTTTTAGATACAGAAACAATAATGGAGAAAGAGAAATTAACAGAACAGTACAATGGAAAGTTAATAGATGATAATGGTGTTTTAAAAGGACTTGGAGAGGTTTCTATTAAAGGATATGAGATTCATCAGGGAATGACTATTGGAAAAGAGAAAAATCTTACAGAAGATGAAAGACTTATAATTGTTTCTAAAGATAATATTTTAGGAACATATATTCATGGGATATTTGACAATAAAGAGATTACAGATTTTATATTAAATAAAATAAGAGAAAAAAAAGGTATGGAATTAAAAAACTCAGAAATGACTTTTGATGAATATAGATTAAATGAATTAGATAAATTAGAAAAAATAGTTAGAGAAAATATAGATATAAAAGCTATTTATAAAATCTTGGAGGATAAATAAATGAGTTTTATACTTAAGATGGGAATAGCATATATACTGGATTTAATTTTTGGAGATCCACATTGGTTTCCACATCCAGTTAGATTAATAGGAAAATTAATAACTTTTATAGAAGGAAAAATTTATAATTTTAAAAATAAAAGATTATTTGGAGGAGTCTTAGCTATAATAGTTGTATTTTTAACAGTTATAATTTCATACTATTTAGCAGGAATATCTCAATATTTAGAGATTTTTCTACTTTATACAACTTTAGCCACTAAAAGTTTAGGAGCTGAAGGGATAAAAGTATATAAGATTTTAAAAAGTGGAGATTTAGAACTTGCTCAAAGGGAACTATCATATTTGGTAAGTAGAGATACTGGCGAAATGAATGAGATACAAGTTGTAAGAAGTACCATGGAAACAATAGCAGAAAATACAGTAGATGGGATAATAGCTCCTATGTTTTATGCTTTTTTAGGAAGTACAATTGTAATCAATGGAGTAAGTTTAGCTTTACCTTTTGCTATGGGATATAAAGCTATAAATACACTGGATTCTATGGTTGGATATAAAAATGATAAGTATTTAGATTTTGGTAGATTTTCTGCAAAAATTGATGATTTAGTTAATCTTATACCAGCAAGAATATCAGGAGTATTACTAATTCCAATATCAGTAGCTATTTTAAGAATGGATTTTGTCAAAGCTATTAAAATATTTTTTAGAGATAGAAAAAATCATGCTAGTCCAAACTCTGGTCATCCTGAGTCTGCTTTTGCAGGAGCAATTGGTGTACAGTTTGGAGGAAGAACTAAGTATTTTGGAAAATATTTTGAAAAACCCACTATTGGGGATAAATTAAAAGAGTTTGAAATGGAAGACATAAAGAAGTGTTATAAAATCATGTTTGTAACATCTTTTGTGGGGATTGTATTCTTTTCACTTTTATTAAAAATTTTATAGGATGTGATGAATATGGATTTACATGGAGGAAATATCTATAAATTAAAAAGAGATGGAATAGATGAAATGTTAGATTATAGTTCTAATATAAATCCCTTAGGAGTTCCTAAAAGTTTTAAAGAAGCTGTGATTAAAAATATGGATGATCTTGAGAGATATCCAGATATTGATTATATTGAACTTAGACAAGAGATAGCTAAATATAATAATACAAATTTAGAGAATATTGTTGTTGGGAATGGAGCAACAGAGGTTTTATTTTTGTATATGAAAGCTATTGAAGGAAAAAAAGTTTTAATAATATCACCTACTTTTGCAGAATATGAAAGAGCGGCAAAAAGTGCTGGAAAAATAGTAAATTATTTTCCTTACGAAGAAGATTACTCTTTAGATATAGAGAAATTAAATAAGTTTTTAACTGATGAGGATATAGTAGTTTTATGCAATCCCAATAATCCAACAGGAAAATTTCAAGATTTAAAAAAAATAGAAAAACTTATTGAAATTTTACAAAAAAAAGAAAAAAAACTTTTTATAGATGAGGCATTTATAGAGTTTATGGATGGATGGATGGATAAAACATCCTTTTTATTAGAAAATAAAAATATATTTATATTAAGAGCATTAACTAAATATTTTGCAATTCCAGGAGTAAGACTTGGATATGGATTAACATATGATCAAGAGTTATTAACAAAAATTAATGAAGTAAGAGAACCTTGGAGTGTTAATGGAGTAGCTGAAATAGCTGGAAAAGTTATGCTAAATGACC
>NZ_CAMQYW010000074.1 GCF_947039425.1 uncultured Cetobacterium sp.
AAGATTTTACAAAATTTATTTTAGAATCAATTGATTTCGATTTTTCAAGAGGACGTTTTGATGAAAGTCATCATCCAATGACCTTAGCTAATAGTAAAGATGATGTTAGAATAACCACATATTTTGATACTAATGATATTAGACCATGTATAACTACAGCTTTTCATGAGGGAGGACATGGTATTTATGAGCAAGATATTGATTCTAAACTTATTGGAACACTACTTGCTGAAGCCTCATCAATGTCTCTTCATGAAAGCCAAGCTAAATTCTATGAAAATATGATCGGAAAAAATATTAATTTTTGGCAAAACATCTCTAATAATTTTTTAGATTCTCATAAAGAATTAAGTTCAATTAATATTATATCTTTATATAATTCATTAAATAGTGTTAATCCATCTTTAATACGTATGGATGCTGATGAATTAACATATAATTTGCATATTATTATTCGGTATGAATTAGAAAGAGATCTTTTAAGTAAAAAAATAACTATTGATAATTTAGAAGAGAAATGGAATGAAAAATATCATAATTATTTAGGAATAGTTCCAACTAATGTTTCAAATGGAATTTTACAAGATGTTCATTGGTTTTCTGGATACTGGGGATATTTCCCAACCTATGTTATTGGAAATATTTATAGTGCTGAAATTTATGAGTATCTTATAAAAAATACTAATATTTTAGAAAATTTAAGTATTAACTCATTAAAAAAACTTCACCTATGGTTTAGAGAAAATATTCATAAATATGGTGGAACTAAATCACCAGAAGAAATCCTCTTTGATATAACAAATACTAAGATAAACCCTGAAAAGTATATTCAATATCTTTATAATAAATATATTACTAAAAAATAATTTAAAACAATAAGAAAAATTTCTACGTCAATATAATTAAAGAAAGCCAAAACACCTTGACTAACTGAGGTGTTTTTATTTTTTGACGAAAGTATCATCGGAGGAATTTATGGAAAATAATAGTAGAAATATATCTCTTAAAACTTTATTTGTAGCTTTGGGAATAGTTTATGGAGATATAGGAACATCTCCATTATATGTAATGAAAGCAATACTCAGTACCAATAACTACATAGTAAATGAAAATCTAATTTTAGGAGGACTTTCTCTTATTATTTGGACTTTAACACTTCAAACAACTATAAAGTATGTTCTTTTAACTTTAAAAGCAGATAATAAAGGAGAAGGTGGAATTTTTTCTCTGTATGCTCTTTTAAAAAATAAAAAAACTTGGTTAGGTTTTATTGCTATTGTTGGAGGAGCCTCTCTTTTAGCAGATGGAATGATAACTCCACCAGTAACTATTACTTCAGCTATAGAAGGTTTAAAAATAATAATTCCTTTAAAAGTTGATACTATTATTTTTATTGTTTTAATTATTCTAACCTTCCTATTTATTTTTCAAAAATTTGGAACTGAAAAAATAGGAAAAATATTTGGACCAATAATGTTTATTTGGTTCTCTATGTTAGCTATTCTTGGTCTTAGTCAAATTATATCCTTCCCTATAATATTAAAAGGTTTTAATCCAATATATGGAATTAACTTATTAATTTCTAATCCCAATAAAATATATATTTTAGGAGCTGTTTTTTTATGTACAACAGGTGCTGAAGCCTTATACTCTGATTTAGGTCACTGTGGAAGAAAATATATATATTATACTTGGATTTTTGTGAAAACAGCATTAATTCTAAATTATCTTGGACAAAGTGCTTATTTATTAAGACATAATGGGAAAATCATTTCAAATAATCCATTTTTTTTAATAATGCCAAAAAGTTTTATAATAACTGGAATTATAATTTCAACATTAGCAGCTATTATAGCAAGCCAAGCTTTAATTTCAGGTTCTTTCACACTTGTATCTGAAGCAATTAAACTTAAATTCTTTCCAAGACTATGTGTTAAGTATCCCAATGACCAAAAAGGACAAATATATATTCCTTATGTAAATTATACTTTTTATTTAGGATGTGTTTTTATGATTTTATTTTTTAAAAAATCAGAAAATATGGAATCTGCATATGGTTTAGCTATAATTATAACTATGATCATGACAACTATACTTTTATCTTATTATATAAGACATAATAAAAAACGAATATTTTCAAGCTATTTAGTTCTCTGTTTATTTTTAACAATAGAAGGTAGTTTTCTATACGCTAATATTTTTAAAATATTCACAGGTGGATATATAACTCTTTTAATCTCTGGTTTTCTAATATTCATAATGTATATTTGGAGATACGGTAGTACTATAAAATCGAGATATACAATTTATAAAAATATAGAACAATACATAGATAAATTTAAAAGTCTAAAAGATGATAAAGAATTACCACTTTATTCAACTCATCTAGTTTATTTAACAAAATCTTCCAAATGGAATCAAATAGAAAATAAAATTTTATTTTCTATTTTTAATAAATATCCTAAAAAATCAAAATATTATTGGTTTATTAATATAGAAGTAACTGAAGAACCTGAAACTGAAGAATATGAAATAAAAACTATAATTCCTAATCAAATTTTTATAATTAAATTTAAATTAGGTTTCAGAGTTAATCAAGGAATAAACCTACTATTAAGACAAGTTATAAAAGATTTAGTAGAAAGTAAAGAATTACAATATACTCCAAAAGAATATATGATAAATGAAGAAAATAGATACACTGTTGGAGACTTTAAATTTATCCTTTTAGAAGAAGTTTTATCCAATGAAAATAATTTAACTTCTTGGGACAACTTTATTATTTCTTTAAAACTATTAATAAGAAAATTTGCAATCTCTCCTGAAAAATGGTTTGGAATTGATACCAGTATTGTACAAGTTGAAAGAGTTCCAATTATAGTTCACAGTAGTAAGCTCACAAATAAATTAAAAAGAATCTAAAAAATGGAAGTTTATAAGCTTCCATTTTTACTAATATAATGTAAATGAATCTCTTCCTTTTTTCTTTGAAGAATAAACTGCTTTATCTGCTTTATCAATTAAACTTTCTATATCTTTAGAATGAGTTGGATAAATTGATGCTCCTACACTTGCAGAGTAATTTATTGAAATATAATTTGTTCTTATTTTGCCTTTTAGAGCTTTATTTATATTTTTTCTAATAAAATCAATATCTTTCAATGAAGCATTTTTTATAAATACAATAAATTCATCTCCTCCATATCTTCCTATTTTAAAATCAAAATTTTTCAAAAAAAACTTTAATTTTTCAGAAAATAAAGTTATAACTCTATCACCATACTCATGCCCAAGAGTGTCATTCACTTTTTTTAAATTATCTAAATCAACAAATAAAATTAAAGACATTTCATCTTTATTCTTTTCTAATATATTCTTAACATTTTTTATAAAAATCTCTTTCCTCAATGTTTTTGTCAATGGATCTTCAAAACCTATTGTAGAATCTATTAATATTTTATCTAAAGAATTTTTATTTTTTAAATCTTCATTTGAATAGTTAGAAGCCTCATATAAGAATTTATCTACTGATTTTGTTTCTTCTAATACTTTCTTTTTTAAGTAATTAGCAATTAATATAAATATCAATATTGTACATAAACATTTTATAATAAAAATCAAAAAAATATTATTAATATATTTTAATATATTAATTTTAGTTAATATAATCCAATTTGTATCTTCTATAAAATTATATGAAACAATGTATACTCCAACTTTTTTTAAAGAATAACTATAATAGATTCCTGGAATTTTATTTTTTAAATTTAATAATATTTCATTTTCATTAATTCCTAAAAAATGTTCAAAAATAATTGCATTATTTTTTTCAGAAATATTTTTTTTTAAACTATGAGCAATTATTTTATAGTTTTCATCAACAATAGCTGAATAAATAACATCATTTTTATTATATAACATTTTCTGAACTTCTTTAAATTTTATTGATCCATGTATAGTCCCTGTAATTTTATTTTTTTTATTAAAAAAAGGTTTACAAACAACATAGATCTTTTTACCATTTGCCTTAGCATAAATCAAAGAACTAATTATCATTTTTCTTTTACATATAGCTTCTTTAAAATATTTTCTTTCAGAAATATTTCCAATTTCTTCATTAAAAGTACTTGTTGACTTTCCATTTTCATCACTTATTCCTATCATTTCTAAATTGAAATTTTTTTGATAAGGAATAGCTTTTTCAGCTCTATTTACTAAACTTATCTGTGTATCTGTAAACTGTATATCCTCACACATTGAACTAATTAGTTCTTTATATTTTTTTAAAATATTTTCTATTTTCCATTTTTCCTGATTACTATTATATAACAATATTTTTGTTATATCTTTTTTAGAATAAACCAATGTATATGCAAAATCTAAAACAATAATAGATAGTATTACCATAAACAATACAGGGATAATATTTTTTATAATTTTATTATATAAAATTTTTTTATCCTTCATATATTCTCCCAAAATTATTTTTTTCACAATATTAATAAATGCATGTTGTAGTATACTCCATTTATTAATATTTTACAATAAAAGAATAAAGAGATAAATTCTCCCCTCAGAAATTTTATCTCTTTATATTTTATACTTATTTTCAATCCTTTTTTTCATTAAGTTTATATTACTATTCCCCTAGCAATATAAAGACTTCTCTATTTTCCTTTTCTCAATTCCCTTAAATTGTCTTTAATTAGATATAATCTGTTTTTTTATACTTTCCCCTTAAACAGTAACAATTTATAATTTATTATACTGCATTTAGTACTAAAAATCAATAATTATTTTATAAATTATTTAAAGACTAATTTAAGACTTTTAAATTTTCATATTTTAATCATTTTAAAATATATTTTTATTTTAACTTATATTTTGCATTGACTTTTGTTCTGTTTTAAGATACTATTAACATATTCAGAATTATACAGGAGGACCTTTATGAAGTGAGTACAGTGATTAATAAAATCTTTTAGGTTAAAAGATTTACTGGAAAACACTTTATTATTAACATAATTTTATTTATTATTAATTAATATTTATATAATGCTAATTTTAAATTGTTTTCAATACTAAATAAGACAAAGTGTTGTCAAGAACATTTAAAATTAAAAATTGGAGGATATTAATGAATAATAAATTTGAAAATATGCTAGATAGCTTTTCTGATGCTAGAAGAAATGGCTTTTTAAAGGTAAAAGAATTAAAAGATCAAAATAAAAATATTGTAGGTGTTTTTTGTACATATACTCCAAAGGAGTTAATATATGCTGCTAATGCATATCCTGTTTCTCTTTGCTCAATTAGCGAAGAAACTATTCCAGAAAGTGAAAAACATCTCCCTAAAAATTTATGTCCACTTATAAAAGCTAGTTATGGATTTGCTTTAACTGATAAATGTCCATACATGTATTTTTCAGATTTAATTGTTGGAGAGACTACTTGTGATGGGAAAAAGAAAATGTATGAATATTTAGGAGAACTTAAAGATGTTCATATTATGCAACTTCCACATACACAAAAAGGTTCTTTAAGTAAAGAACTTTGGGAAAATGAAATTTCAATTTTTAAAGAAAAATTAGAAAGTAAATTTAATACAAAAATAACTGATGAAAAATTAAAAGAAGCTATTAAACTTTGCAATAGAGAAAGAGAAATTCTAAAAGAATTTTATAGTTTAGGAAAATTAAATCCATCTGTAATCTCTGGTTATGAAATACAAAAGATTTTACAAGGAGCTAACTATACTTTTGATAAAGAATTACAAAACAAACAAATTTTAGAATTAATTGAAACTTTTAAAAATAAATATAAAAATAAGGAGTTTTTATCTAATAAAAAAACACCTAGAATTTTAGTTACTGGATGTCCTTTAGGAGGAGTTGTTGATAAAATTATTAAACCTATTGAAGAAACTGGTGCTATTGTTGTAGCTTATGAAAATTGTGGAGGAGCTAAAAATTTAGAGTTTAATGTTGATGAAAATATAGATCCCATTGTTGCTTTAGGAGATAAATATTTAAATATTCCATGTTCTATTATGAGTCCAAATTCTCAAAGAAAAGAACTTTTAGAAAGAATGGTAAAAGAATACGAAGTTGATGGAGTTATTGAAGTGGTTCTTCAATCATGTCATACTTATGCAATAGAAACACATGACATTAGAAGACACTGTACTTCTTTAAATGTGCCTTTCATATCTTTAGAAACAGATTATTCACAAAGTGATCTAGGACAGGTTAAAACTAGAATAGAAGCCTTTGTAGAGATGATATAATGAAAGATTTTTTTATAGGTATTGACATTGGATCTACTGCTGCTAAAGTTGCTATTTTTAAAAATGAAACTTTAATTGACTATTTTACTGAACCTACTGGATGGAGTTCTATTGAAACAGCTAAAAAAATAAAAGAAAAATTATTAAACAATAATATAACAGAAACCAATAGCAATATAATTGCCACTGGTTATGGAAGAATATCTGTTCCTTATGCTGATAAAGTAGTAACTGAAATAACTTGTCATGCTATGGGTGCCAAACATATTTTTAACGAAAATGATATGACAGTTATTGATATTGGTGGACAGGATACAAAAATTATTTCAATTGATCATGGCGTTGTTAATAATTTTTTCATGAATGATAAATGTTCTGCTGGTACTGGTCGTTTTTTAGAAGTTATGAGTAATATTTTAGGTATAACTATAGATGATCTATCGTTGCTTGCACAAGAAGGAAAAGATACTTCCATCAGCTCTATGTGTACTGTTTTTGCTGAAAGTGAAGTTATTAGTTTAATTGGTCAAGGAACTTCTAGAGAAAATATATCTTTTGGTATTATAAATTCTGTTATTAACAAAGTTATTTCTATGTGCAATAAAACTGATCCTAGTCTTTCTTATTGTATAACTGGAGGTCTTTGTGATAATCCATATGTTATTTCAGAACTTTCTAAAAAATTAAATGTTAATGTTAAAAGTAACAATTTAGGAAGATTTGCTGGTGCTATTGGTGCTGCTCTTCTTGCTAAAAAATTATAATAAAAATCTCGTTGCAAAGATTTCTTGCAACGAGATTTTTTAAATTAAACTATTTTTGTTGTCCAGTTTTCTACATCCCATATTTCTGTAGCAATATCCATATAAAAATCAGGTGGTTTCTCTACCCTCTGCGTCTGTCAGCAGGGGTGCCATAACGTTTGGCTGGGGGGAACAGG
>NZ_CAMQYW010000075.1 GCF_947039425.1 uncultured Cetobacterium sp.
TGGAGTTGTTAACCATATCTTAGCTAAACTTGGTCTTGAAAGGATCTATTTCCTCTCTAAACCTGAATTCTTTAGAGGGATTTTCACAGGAATGAATATATGGAAAAGTACTGGATTTAATGCTGTTATATATCTTGCTGCTCTTACATCTGTTGATGAATCTCTTTATGAAGCTGCAAAAATTGATGGTGCTTCTAAATTTCAACAACTTAGATATATTACAATCCCATCAATTATTCCAACTATAGTTGTTATGCTTGTTCTTAAAGTTGGAAGCATGCTTAATGTTGCATTTGAAACTATATTACTTTTATACCAACCAGCAACATACTCAACTGCTGATGTTATTAGTACCTATGTATATAGAACTGGAATGTTAATGCAAGATTTTGGTCTTGCTACAGCTGTTGGTTTATTCAATGCTATTGTTGGATTTTTATTAGTATATAGTGCAAATAAATGGAGTAAAAAAATAACTTCATCAAGTCTATGGTAGAATTTAGGAGGAATTAAAAATGGCTAAAATTAAAAAATCAATAGATGAAAAAGTTTTTGATATTGCTAACTATGTTTTACTAGCAATTTTAGGTATATTATTTATCTATCCAATTATATATGTTTTTTCTGCATCTGTTACAAAACCATATTTTTTAGAAATTGGAGATATGGTTCTTTTTCCAAAAGGATTCAATCTTGACTCTTTTGTAGCAGCATCTAAACTTGAAGGTTTTTGGCTTTCTTATGCTAATAGTATCTTTATTACTTTCTTTGGTACTTTTGTAAGTATGATTTTCACTGTTACAGGTGCATATGTTTTATCAAAGCCTGAACTTAAGTTTAGAAAATTAATAACTATTCTTGTTGTTGTTACAATGTGGTTTGACCCTGGTATGATCCCTAAATATCTTAACTTTAGAGATCTTGGAATGATAAATAGTTATTCCTCTGTTATTTTAGGATTTGCTATTAATACCTTTAATGTTATTATTTTAAAAAGTTTCTTTGAAGCAGTTCCAAAATCTCTTGAAGAATCTGCAAGAATTGATGGTGCTACTCAGTGGCAAATTATGACAAAAATTTATATTCCTCTTTCAACGTCAGCATTAACTACTGTTTCATTATTTTATGCTGTCTCTAGATGGAATGGATACTTCTGGACAATGATTTTACTTACTGATGATTCAAAAGTTCCTTTACAAGTATTCTTAAAGAAATTAATTGTTGAAAAAGATATGGCTGGAGAAGCTGCTCAAATGATAACACAAAGCAGTTTAACTTCCCCTCAGTCAATTATTTATGCTGTTATTGTTCTATCAATCTTACCTATACTTGTAATTTATCCATTCATTCAAAAGTTCTTTAAAAAAGGTGTAACTTTAGGAGCTGTAAAAGGATGATTGATGAAAAAGAACTCTTTTATACTGCTAACTTAATTTGTAATAACACATTTATATTTAATCATAAATGGGATATGGAAGTATGTAGAGTACCTTTTTCTTTTGAAGAAAATATTATTTGGACTAAAAATCCCTTTGGTGATCCTGAATGGACTTTCATCTTAAATAGACATAAATATTGGATTTTCTTAGGAAAAGCATACTCTGTATCAAAAGATATTAAATATTTTAATGCTTTTCATAATCAAATTAACTCTTGGATAGATAATGTTAATATTTTTGAAAATGAATTTAAAGATTGTTCAAGAACTATTGAAATGGGAATTAGATGTATTAACTGGTGTAAAGCTCTTTATATTTTTCAAGAAGAACAAATTCTACCTGATAATTTAGAAGAAAAGATATTTAACTCTTTAAATGAACAAAGCAAAGTTCTTATAGGAACTTATGATGACTTTAGAATCCTTAGTAATTGGGGAGTCCTTCAAAATTGTGGACTCCTTGTATTCTCTTTATATTTTAAAGAGAAAATTGATTTTAAATATATCTTTAATTTAGCAATGGAAAGACTTGAATATCAATGTCATATACAAATTCTTCCAGATGGAACTCATTGGGAAAGATCTCCTATGTATCACAATGAAGTTCTAAACTCTTTACTCGAAGTTTCTATTTTTTTAAACAGATCAAATATATCTATTCCAGAATTTATTCTTAAAAGTATTGAAAAATTAGCCTATGTTAATTTAGCAATGATAAAACCAAATTATTATCAACCTATACAAGGAGATAGTGATCATACAGATTTAAGAGAAATTTTAACTAGGTGTTCTGGAGTTTTAGGTGATGAAACTTTAAAATCTTTAGGATATTCATCTATAAATTTTGAAACACAGTGGGATTTAGATAAAAAAAGTAAAGAAATATATAGTGCTCTTCAAAGTAAAAAACCTTTATTTACTTCTATTGCTTTAAAAGATAGTGGTAATTTTTATTTAAGAGATGAATTTAAAGAGGATGGAAATTATTTGTGGTTTAGTTGTGGTCCCATTGGAAGCGGACATGGACATGGGGAAAATCTACATTTTGATTTAACATATAAAGGTGAAGATTTCTTTATTGACTCTGGAAGATTTACTTATATTGATGATAATAAAGAAAGAGTTTATTTAAAAACTCCTTTTGCTCACAATACAACAATTATTGATAATATACCTTTTTCAACTTTTAATAATGCTTGGGAGATTTGTTCATCTGCTTTGCCTTTAAATTCTTATTATATTTTTGATGAAAAATTTGATTATGTTGAATGTGGACACTTAGGATATTTATCTCTTTCTAATCCAGTTATTACATTTAGAAAGATATTTTATTATAAACCAAATTTATGGATTATTATTGATGAATTCCAAGGTAATGGAGAGCATACATATAATCAGATATTTAATCTTCATCCAGATAAAAATATCTCTCTAAAAGAAAACTCTGTTAAGATTTCTGGAAAAAATAATCTATTTTTAACTTTTTTAGATAAACAAGATATTCAAATAGAAGAGTCCATTTTTTCTAAAGAGTATAACTTTAAAGAAAAAAGTTTTAAACTTTTAACTACTATTAAAAGTTTAAATACAACTACTCTTTTTACTGTTATTAGTGATAAAAAGTTGAATATTGAAGAAATTAATGTTTGTAGGGGAGATAAATCAATAGTTCCAAAAGAGGAAGCTAGAGCTATTAAAATAGAGATATCTAATACGCATAGTTTAACATTCCTCAATACTACTAAAGAGATAAATAATCAAAAAAAGACCTATTTAATAGAAAATACTCTATTTTATGGTAAAGTTGCTTTTATTGATTCTAAAGATAATTTAAAAACACTTAGAGTTTTAAAATATTAAAATGAGGAGAAAACTCTCCTCATTTCTATTTTTCCTCTTGATAATATTTTGCAGGAGAAGTCCCCTCATATTTTTTAAAAACTCTAATAAAGGTGTTAGAACTATTACATCCTACTAATTCTGCTAGTTCTTTTACTTTTATATTTGGATTTTCCTTCATTATTTCTTTAGCCTTTTCTATTCTATATCTACTTAAATAATTTTTAAAATTATCTCCAATAACCTTTTTAAATAAGATACTTGTATATCTAAAAGAAAATCCTAAAAAATCAGCTAAATCATCTAATGAAAAATCCTTTTGATAGTTTTCTAATATATATTTTTGAATCTTCTCTCTAATATTCTTCATATCTGTATCTTCTGATACATCTTTTAACTTACAAATTTCAATGGCTAAATTTGTAAATAATATCTTTATCTTTTCAACAGAAGTCTCTTTTAATAATACTTTTAAATCTATATCTATATTTTTTTCATTTTTAAAGGTTGAAATTTGTAATAATATTCTATCTAAAGTATTATATAATAAACCTAATAAAATTTTCACTTTATTTTTATCTAAGTTTTCCTCTATATCTTGAAATATTTCATCTATTATTTTTTTAGATCCTATAATATTACCACTTAATATTTTACTAGCTAATCTTCCCTCTCTTTCTATTGGATATACAACACTTAAATTACTTTTGTCTATTCTATTGTAGAATAAAACTTTTTTCATAGTAAAAAGAAATTTCATATCTAAAGTTTTTTTACAATTTATATACTCTTGAGGTAAATTTTCTAACTCATAAAAATCCCTTGAAACTGAAGCAACTAAATCAACGCTATATTTTCCCTCTATATTTTTTAAAATATATTCAAATCCATCTTCTAATATATTTTCATCCTCTTCTGGAATTATAAACAACAAACTTTTATAATCAACATCTAAATACTCACAACTTCCTTCTGATAAAAAAGAACTTTTTAAGTAATCTCGCCCTAAAAAAAAGTTATCAAATGCTAAATCGTCATTGTCTGTATCATATATCTCTATTAAAACTAAATTTAGTTTTTTACCCTTTAAACTATTTATTTTTCTTGTTAATTGACTTATATCATCTATTTCTCTTATTCCTAAAATGTAATCTCTTAAATTTTTTCTTCTACCAATTACTGATAAATCATCTATTTTACTATTTAAAAAAGCTTTCTCTAAATATAATTCATCTATTTTTTCCTCTATAAACTTAATCTCTCCACTTTTATCACTAATTTCATTTGATTTTGTTGAATATCCAACTTTTTTAGCTAAATTTAAAATAGGTTTTTCCAAAACCTTTATAACATAAATAATAAGTAAATACATAAATAATGTAATAAAAAATATCTTTAGTAATTCATTTATTAAAATAATATTTAAATGTTCATTCTCTGCTTTATAAAGTATATTAAAATTAAAAAAAGAATTTTTAAATATTTTATCTCCAACATCTAGTTTTTTATCTATTTTAGAATCTGTTAATGAATATAATTTCCCATTTTTTTCTAGAAACCAATTGTTACTACTATCTTCTAAAAAATTATTAAAAAATATTTTTTTATCTAAATTAATAATCCAAAATTTCAAATCATCTTTTTTAAACCTATCATTTTTTATTAAAAAATTAAAATTATTTTCTTTTTCTGATATTAAAATTTCACCTTTTTTTATTTTATTTTTATTAAAATTTAGCATATTAAAAAGTTCATCTTTTGATATACTTCCATTTTCAAATAAAACTACATCACTATTCTCTTTTCCTAATGAAATTGTATATCCAAATTTTCCATAAAAATTATTTTTATCTCTTATACTTTGAAACGCTTGAAGTTTCGTATATTGTGACTCATTTTCGTCATAACTTTGAACTTCTTTTGAATTTTCAAGTTCATTTAATGATAAAGAAAGAACTTCTAATTTTAAATTTATATATTCTATCAATTTTTCTATTTTTAATTTATTTTGTTTTTGATAATTATTCTTTTCCCTAATATAAGATAATTTCATTAGTAATATATTCGTTATTATAAATAATAATATTAATATCTTTTGATAATTTTTTATTTTCTTTAATCTCAATATAACTCCCCCTTTTTATTTCCCCCTCTTATAAAATACACTTTTTTTACAAAAGTGTAAAGAATATGTTTGAAATATTCCGTTTTATTTCATATTCATTTTTCTATTTAGGTCTATTTGTGAAATAATGACTATTGAAAGGTACTTTCTTTATAGTTATAATTAAGATAAGTTATTATTAATATTAAGGGGGCCATATATGATATTAGAAAATAGATATGCTAATCATCCACAAGATTCAAAACACTACACAACTGAGGAGATTAGAGATCATTATCTTATTAAACAAGTTTTTGTAGAAAATGAAGTTAATTTAACATACTCTCATGTTGATAGAGTAATAGCTGGTGGAATAATGCCAACTGATAAAATTGTTGAACTTAGCAATTGTAAAGAGATTGGATCAGATTACTTTTTAGAAAGAAGAGAAGCTGGTATTATTAACGTTGGTGGTTCTGGAAAAATAATTATTGATGATGTTGAATATAAAATGAATTCTAAAGATGGAATCTATATAGGAATGGGCTCTAAAAAAATAATCTTTACTTCTGATTCTAAAGAAAATCCTGCAAAATTTTATTTAAATAGTACTCCTGCTCATTGTTCTTATCCTATTGTTAAAATAGATATTGCTAATGCCAATGCTGTGCCTTTAGGAGATATAGCTAGTTCTAATAAAAGAACTATCTTCCAATTTGTACATCCTGCTGTATGTAAATCATGTCAGCTTCTAATGGGAATGACTATTTTAGATGAAAATAATGTATGGAATACAATGCCTACTCACACTCACGAAAGAAGAATGGAAGTTTATTTCTATTTTGATATGAATGAAGACTCTAGAGTTTTCCATTTTATGGGAGAACCTCAAGAAACTAGACATATTGTTGTTTCAAATGAACAAGCTGTTATCTCTCCATCTTGGTCTATACATTCAGGTGTAGGAACAAAAAATTATACTTTCATTTGGGGAATGGCTGGAGAAAATCAAACATTTACTGATATGGATCATATACCTATGGAAAATTTAAAATAAATAAAACAAAAAAGTTTCGGATTTTCCGAAACTTTTTTATTACCAATATTTCTTCCAATCTTTTTTAAACATTCTTGTAAGCGCCTCTAAATAGAAGTAGTCACCCCATATATTACACTCTTTTACTCCTGAATTATGAGGAATAGAGTAAACTGCATCTGTTAACAATCCATTTGATTCCTCTATGTTTTTAGTTGTATATTTTTTAAGTAAAGATTCCATCATTTTTTGAGCAGCATTTAAATAGATCTTTTTATCAGGATCATTTTCATCTAAATACTTATCCATCTCTAATATCCCACAAATAGCTATTGCTGCAGCAGATGTATCTCTTGGCTCATTTGACCCATCATTAAAAAACAAATCCCAATAACAAATATCATCTTCTGGTAAATTATTTATAAAATAATTTGTTACTTTTTTATATAAATCAATATATGCTTCATCTTTTGTATACCCATAAGCTAATGGAAACCCATATACTCCCCAAGCTTGTCCTCTTGACCAAGCTGATGTATCTGAATAACCTTGAGCTGTTACCCCTCTTACAGGCTCTCCTGTTTCTGGATTAAAATAGTATGTATGATGTGTTGAATAGTCTTCACGGACAACAACTTTTGATGCAGTTTTAAAGTGTTTTTTTCCTATTTCTGCATATTTTAAATCTCCTGTTACTTCACTTGCCCAAAAAAGTAAAGGCATATTCATATTACAATCTATAATTA
>NZ_CAMQYW010000076.1 GCF_947039425.1 uncultured Cetobacterium sp.
AAAATTAATAAAGAAAAATAACTGTAAATATTTGTAATCATAAAATGCCTCCTGTTGTATGTTATAAAGTTATCATTTTTTTAATATCTCCTGCTATAAATTGAGCTTTAGAACCAAAAATTATTTGAATTCCATATTTCCCAACTTTAACAACTCCACTTGCTCCTAAATTTTTTAATTCTTTTTCCTCTATAAAGTTTATATTTTTTACTTCAACTCTAAGTCTTGTAATACAATAATCAATTGAAACTATATTATCACTTCCACCTAAGTAGTTTATAGTTAGGGCTGCGAGTTCTTTATCTGTAATTTTTTCTTTTAAAATATTTTCCTCAACAGCATCTCTACCTGGAGTTTTTAAATTAAATTTTCTAATTAAAATTCTAAAAGTGAAATAGTAGGATATTCCTATAAATAATCCAAAAATTATAACCATTAGATAATTTGTTTCATATCCTGAAAGAGAAGGAAAAATTCCAAAGGATAGAAAATCAATAAAACCAGCTGAAAAAGATTTAGCAATATGCACGTTTAATAGATACATTGCCATATAGGATATTCCCGCAAAGAAAGCATTAAAAATATATAGTATTGGAGCTACAAAAATAAATGTAAACTCAATTGGTTCTGTTATTCCTGTTAAAAAACAAGTGAATGCTGCTGACAAAAATATTCCTGCAACAATCTTTTTATTTTTTGGTAAAGCTTCATGGTACATTGCAAGTGCTGCTGCTGGTAGACCAAAAAGCATAAGAGGATATTCTCCTTGTAAAAATTTACCTGCGTTTTGATAATTATCTGTTGAAAAACTTTTGATTCCTTCTTCAAACATTTTAAACCAAATAGTTTGATCTCCATGTATTAAACTTCCATTTTTAGTTATATAATCTCCAAAATTAAACCAATATGGAGAATAAAAAATATGATGTAAACCTGTTGGTATTAATGCTCTTTCAGAGAAACCAAAAATAAATGTTGATAAAGCTTGATTTTCACCATTTGCAAGTTTTGAAAGAACTTCTATACCGTTCTGAATTGGAGCCCAAATTGTTGGAAAAATTAACCCAATTAAAAAAGCAAAAACTGCAGTAATAATTGGTACAAACCTCTTTCCAGAAAAGAAACCTAAAAAATCGGGAAGCTGTATAGTATAAAATTTATTATACATAGTCGCACCTAAAATTCCAGAAATAAGTCCTCCAAAAACTCCACTTTGAAGAGTTGGAATTCCCATTACAAATGTATATGCTCCACCTTTTAAAGCCATTTGTGGAGTAACTCCAGCTACAATTCCAGCTGTAGAATTTATAATTAAAATAGCCACAATAGAAGACAAAGCAGCAATTCCAGACTCTCCAGCTAAACCAACAGCAGTTCCAACTGCAAAAAGTAAGGATAGATTATCAAATAAAATTCCACCTGCATTTGTCATTAAAGGAATATTCAATCTATCCCCAAAAGCCAATAAAATTCCTGCAGCAGGTAAAATGGATATAGGTAACATTAGTGCTTTTCCTATCTTTTGTAAATTTGAAAAAATTCTCATAAAACCACTCCTTTATTGTAGAACAGATAAGTTTTGTACTATTTAAAAACATTTGTAAGTGTTAATATAGCATTTTTATTTTTTAATGTAAAGTTTTTTTGTAATTAAATGGTCCTTTGTTGACAAAATCTAGTTTAAATAGTATTCTAAAACTATAAAAAAAATATTAGGAGCAAGCATTAAAAATGACCAAAGATAAGTTAGAAATTATAATCCCATTTCTAGAAAATAAAAAAACATTAAAAGATATTTCAAAAGAAAAAAAAATCTCATATACCACTCTTAAAAGATGGGTGAAAAAATATAAAGAAAAAGGACTAGAAGGCTTAAAAACAAAAGAAAGAAGTGATAAAAAAAGTTTTAGAAAAGCAAATGAAAATTTAATTTTACAAATAAAGGAATTCTATTTAAAAAACAAAGATAAACCTATTTTACCCCTCTATAAAGACTTAGAAAAAAAAATAGGATCATCCATAAGTTTTAATACATTTTATCGAATAATTCAAAATTTAAATGAATATTTAAAAACTAATCAAAATTTAAAAGTTGGAGAAAGATATATTTTAAAAACTTTTATTTCATATAATTTTATAAATATAAATAATTGCAGAAAATTACCTGTAATTTTTTTAGTTTTTGATGCTTTTAATTTAGAATTAATAAATTTTCATATAAGTTTTTCAAATACTTTAGATTTAAATATTTTATCCTTTTTAAGAACTACAATTTTAATTGGTTTAAATAAATATAATACAATAAAATTTCCTAAAGAAATTTTAATTGACTCAAATATAAAAGTTCCTAAAAAATTATTAAAATTAATTTATAAAGAAACATCTATAAAATTTTTAAATACAGAAATAAATAATTTAGATATTGATAAATTTATAAAATTTTGTAGTTTAGATATTAATAAAAGTCTTGATAAATTCTCATCTTATGATGAATTTTATTTCTTTTTAATTTCTTATCTAAAGTTAAATTTGACTCATCTAGATTTTGAAAATATAGAAACTTCAGAACTTTTAAATCAAGCTGTAAAGTTAAATGTATTTCTACCAACAATTAAAAGAAAAATTCATCCCTATGGAATAAGAGTGCACAATTATTTTTATAATAATAAAAAATTAATAAAATATATTGGAGAAATTGGAGATATTATATATAATCCTTTAAAAACAGAGAATATTTATTTATTTATAAATAAACATTTTATAGGAAAAGTAGAAAAATCTGTACAAACAAATTAAGAGAATGTTATAATACCCTATTATTTTGGGGGAGGTTTTATTTTGAAAAAATTTATACTAGTTTTTTTACTTACATCATCTTTGTTAATAGGACAAGAAAGAGCCACTATTTTATATTTTAATGATTCTCATGTTATTTATCCTGTAAATGATAAATATGGAGAAAGAGGTGGAGTAGCTAGAGCAAAAACTTTAATTGATTCTATAAAAAAAGAAAATAAAAATACAATTATTATACAAGGTGGAGACTTAGGTGGTGGAGTTTTATTTGGAGCTATTTATCATGGATTTCCAATGATAGAAGCGTTTAATAAAATGCCTATAGATTTATCTAATTTTGGACAGCATGAATTTGATTTTGGAGTACAAGAAGCTAGAAATTTAGTAAATAAATCTAAATTTCAGTGGATATCTAGTAACTTAAAAGAAAAAAATGGAAAACCATTTAATAACTCTAAAGAGTATATTATTAAGAATATGAATAATATTAAAGTTGGTTTTTTAGGAACAACAGATGGAATGGATACAACAATTCAAACTACAGAAATTTATCAAGAAAATATATTTAAAAGTATTGAAAGAAATTTAAGAAAAATAAAAAAAGAAAATCCTAATTTTATAGTACTTCTAACTCAATCTGAACCAAATTTAAATATGGAAATTTTAGAAAAATTTCCTGAAATAAATGCTATTTTAGGAGAGGAAAAATCTGAAAAATATAATATAGTTACATACTTAGGTGAAAAACCAATTATATCCCCTCAAGGAAATATGGGATCAATAATTAAACTTGATATTATTAAAAATAAAGAAGGTAAAATAAAACAAACTCTAGAAATTTTACCTGTAAATAATTTAATAAAGCCAGATAAAAATATGCTAAAATTAGAGGAATTCTATAAAAATAAACTTGAAAAAGATTTAGGAGAAGTTATTGCTAAAAGTAAAATTAAATTAGATTCTGGATTTGGAGAAAATCACCATGCTAGATACGAAGAAAGTAATATTGGAAATCTTATTGCAGATTCCTATAAAAATTACTTTAATACAGATATTGCTTTTATGAATGGTGGTGGAATTAGAGCTAATATTCCTAAAGGAGATTTTAAACTTAAAGATGGTATTTCTTTACTTCCTTTCTCAAACAAAATTGGATCATTTAAATATACTGGAGCTATAATTTTACAAGCTTTAGAACATGGAGTTAGTAGTATAGATACAAAAGCTGGAAGATTTCTACAAGTTTCTGGAATAACTTATACTTATAATCCTAATAAAAATATAGGTTCTAGAGTTAGTAATGTTAAAATTAAGAATAAACCAATTAATTTAGATAAAATATATAGTGTCGCTCTTCCTCTTTATATAAAGAATGGTGGAGATGGATTTACCATGTTAAAAAATAATCAAGTTTCAATAAAAGATAAAAATATTGATTCTCAAATTTTTATAGAGTATATTAAAAGTATTAAAATACTTAATCCTAAATTAGAAAATAGAATTATAGTTATTAATAAATAATAATATTTCAATACTATAGGAGTGTAGAATTATGAAAAATTTAAAAAAAAATGTATTTATATTAGGAACTCAAATATCTGAATCTATTTCTGCGAAAGAGTTTAAAATTTCAGGAGATATTCTTTTAGACAGTAACGGAGCTATTGCTCTCTATTTGTATCGACATGCTATTGAATTAGAGTTGAAATTTCTATCTGAAAAATTAAATGTTTTTTTTAAATCAAATTATAATATGAAACGACTTTTTGATAATTTGAAAACTAGTTTTTTTGGAATAAATACAATTTCAAAAGAAAATATTTTTTTTATTGAGGAGATAATAAAAGACTACATAGCCTTAGATGAAACAAGTGTAAATTTAAGGTATTCTAATAGTATTTATGAAGAAAATTTTATTTTAAGTGAAAAATTTATAAATAAAAATATTATTAATAACATAGATGATCCGTATTTATATGAAATCAAAAAAAAGGAAACAAAAGAAAATATAAATGAATTATTTGAAATATTAACAAAGATAAATAACTATATAGATAAAAGAGATGGAGTTAATTAATTTTAACTCCATCTCTTAATTAAATAACAGTATTAACAATACAAGATAAAACATAAATATAAAAAATACACCTTTAAAAATTAAGCTAATATAATAAAATTTACTTTTTTTAATTTTTTTAATTCTCATTATACCTCCTTAACCCTTAAAAAAATTATTATATTAACTTAATATTATATAAATAATCAATATATCCTTTAAAATTAATTGTTAAACTTATACATTTTCTAAAAATTCAGATTTATTTACTGTAAAATTTCGTATAAATATAGCTATAAATGTTGTTATTATCATAAATACACTATAATAATTAAATATAATAATATCAAAAGCTGATAGTGATGTTGCTATTCCTAATATGGCTAACATTGGATTAGAATATGGTAATATTCCTTGAACACCTGCAGAAAAAGTGTCTAAAATACTAGCTATAATCTTAGGTTCTAATTTATATTCATTTGAAATTTCTTTAGCTATTGGACCTGCAGATACAACTGCAATTGTGTTATTTCCAACACAAATATCTATAACTAAAACTAAAATTCCTATCCAAAGTTCAGCATCTCTTTTTTTATTTACTTTAGATTTTATAATATATATTAAATAATCTATCCCACCATTTAATTTTACAAGTTCTATAATTCCGCCAACAATTATTACTATTATTACAATTTTCCCTGTTCCTTGAATTCCCTTGGAAATAGATTGAATCAACATTTCTAATGTTAATTCATTAAAATATAGTCCTATCCCTCCAGATATAATGATTCCTAAAATTAATACAATAAAAACATTCATTCCTGATAGAGCACTTATTAAAACTAATATATATGGAATCATTTTGATAATATTATATTCATATATTTTAACTACTTCTTCACTACGATTACCTTTACTCATTAAATAAAACATAAAAACTGTCATTAAAGCTGGTATAATTAACATTTTAAAATTAACTTTAAATTTATCTTTCATTTCACAACCTTGAGTTTTTGTTGCTACTATTGTTGTATCTGATATTATAGATAAATTATCTCCAAACATAGCTCCACCTAAAACAGCAGCACAACACATTCCTAAAGGATTTCCAGATTGCTCTGATACTCCAATAGCTATCGGAGTTAAGGCAACTATTGTTCCAACAGATGTTCCTATTGAAAGAGAAACAAAACAAGAAATAATAAAAAGTGCAGCTATTAAAACTCTGCTTGGAAATATTGATAATCCAAAATTTACAACAGATGAAACAGCATTCATATCCTTTGATACTTGAGAAAAGGCTCCTGCCAAAATAAATATTAAACACATTAATATAATATTAGGATTTCCCCCACCCTTACAAAATATATCTATTTTTTTTTGAAATTTTATTTGTTTATTTAAACATAAAGCTACTATTCCACTTAATAAAAATGCAACTTCTACAGGCATACTTTTAAAATCTTTTGTAATTATTCCATTACCTAAATATATTATTATAAATAATACCATTGGAAATAAACCATAAATATTACCCTTTTTCGTAGCCATAAAATACCTCCATATTTTAAATTTAAACAAGTTAAAATATTAGTCTAATATATATTTTGTAGCAGCATGTACAGTTTTAGCCATTTCTTTAACAGTTTCTTTTGTTATTGCTACGTACTCTTCTAACTCTTTTTCTGTTAAAAATGGAATTGGATTTTCCTTTGTATATTCTTCAGTAACAACTAAATTAATTACTGCTGAAGTCTTCTTAATCATTCCTGCTCCGCCAATCTCTTCGTGCAATTTATTGCTCATAAAACTTATTCCACCACAATCTTGACTTACAACAAGAGCTAACTGAGCTATAATATTAACTTTATCTTCAGATGTTTCAGCTTTTGCTAAAACTTCTCCTAAAGTTTTAATTTTCTCTCCAACATTTTTAGTATTAATTCTTAAAGCATCTTTTGTCCTTTTCATTCCTGTTAAATGATGTTTAAATGGAAGTTTTAAACTTTCGCAGGCATTTATTATACTTTGAACTACATAAGGATTATCATCCTCTTCATCTCCTCTTACAAAATATGTATTTTCTGTTAATCCTTTTGAGAACCCTGATGAAATCATAGCTTCTACTACAATAGTTGGAAGTTTATCCATTCCTAATTTTTCTATAATCTCTTTTTTAGAATAATTTGGTGAATTTCCTTCTAAATCTTCATTGGGACCTAAGCCACCTATTGTTGCATTCACAGTTCCTAATACACTTGTAGAAACACCATCTATATCTAAAACTGTCCCAACTAT
>NZ_CAMQYW010000077.1 GCF_947039425.1 uncultured Cetobacterium sp.
GAATTTAAGTTCAGGATCTCTAGTTAAACGCCCAATTAAAACAACTAGATTCATATATAACCTCCTATATATTAAAATATTGATTAAATTATAACAGAAAATATAAAAAAATAATATACTTTTAAAAAATAATTTTTTTATGAAACAATTTAATATATGGTATAATATAGCGAATAATGAAAAAGTGAAAGGGGTAAAAAATATGAAAAAAGCAATCTTATTAGATGTAAGTGCAATAATGTATAGAGCGTTTTATGGAAATTTAAATTTTAGAACTAAAAATGAGCCAACAGGAGCTATATATGGATTTATGAATACCCTATTAAGTGTAATAAAGCAATTTGACCCTGAGTATATAGGGGCAGCTTTTGATGTGAAAAGATCCACTTTAAAAAGAAGTGAAATATATAAAGATTATAAAGCTAAAAGAGAGTCAGCACCTGAGGATTTAATAACACAAATACCAAGAATCGAGGAGTTGCTTGATTGTTTTGGAATTGAAAGATTTAAAGTTCCTGGATATGAAGCTGATGATGTTCTTGGAAGTTTAGCTAAAGATCTTAGTGAAAAAAATATTGAAACATATATCATAACAGGAGATAAAGATTTGTCTCAAGTTTTAGATACGAATGTTAAAATAGCTCTCTTAGGTAAGGGAGAAAATGGAGGCTTAAAAATTCTTGAGACAGAAGAGGATGTAATAGAACAATTGGGAGTTAAACCTAAAATGATTCCAGATCTTTTTGGATTAATTGGAGATTCAAGTGATGGGATTCCAGGAGTAAGAAAAATTGGAACGAAAAAAGCTGTACCTATGCTAGATAAATATGGAAATCTAGAAGGCATTTATGAAAATATAGATCATTTAACAGAGCTTCCAGGAATAGGGAAATCATTAATTGTAAATATGAAAGAGGATAAAGAGTTAGCTTTTTTAAGTAGAGAGTTAGCAACAATAGATATAGTAGATTTAAATTTAAAAGAAAATCAATTGGCCTATAAAAGGGATGATGAGAGATTAGTGGAGTTTTTGAAAAAATTAGAATTTAAATCTCTTATAAAAAAACTTTCATTGGAAAATTTTGTTTCTAAAAAAACAGAAGTGAAAGAGTCTATTAAAGAGAGTGAAAATGTTCAGCTTGGGCTTTTTAGTTTTACAGGAGAGGTAGTAAATACAGAAACTATTGGTAATGAAACTATAAATATCATAAAAACAAAAGAAGATTTAAATAAATTAAAAGATATTGTTAAATCTGAAAAAATAGGAATGTTTTTAGGAGAAAGAGCTCTAGGTATTTCAACAAAGAAAAATGATTATTGTGTATTTTTAGATGAATTAGAAATTTCAGATCTAAACAATTTTTTTGAAGATAAAACTAAATTAATATCTTATGGATTTAAAAATATATTAAAAAATGGACTTAAATTAAATAATATATATTTTGATACAATGTTAGCTTATCATCTTTTAACTTCTCAAACTAGAGAAGAAATTGAAGTAATGTTGAAAAATGTTTTAGAAGAGGATATTGAAAAATATGCAGAAATTTTTGGAAAAGAAAAGGTTTCTGAAATTTTAGAAAAATCTTATGCTGAGTTTATAATTTTAAGAAGTAAGGGGATACTTGAAACTTCTGAAGAATTAATAAAACAGTTGGAAAATAATAATTTAACAGAAGTTATGTTTAATATTGAGATGCCATTAATTAAAGTTCTTTATAAAATGGAAGAAGTTGGAATAGAAATAAATCCAGAATATTTTTCGAAATATAGTTTAGAACTAGAAGAGAGACTTGAAAAGTTAACAAATGAAATATATAGAGTTGCTGGAAGAGAGTTTAATATAAATTCACCAAAACAACTAGGAGAAGTATTGTTTATTGATTTAAATATAATACCAATTAAAAAAACAAAAACAGGATTTTCAACAAATAGTGAAGTCTTAGAAAGACTTAGAGATTTAGGAGAAGAGATTGCAGAGTACATATTAGAGTTTAGAAGACTAAATAAACTTAAAACAACATATGTTGACCCACTACCTAAAATGGCTGATGAAAATAATAGATTACATACAACATTTAATCAAACAGGAACAGCAACAGGAAGACTTTCATCTTCAGAACCTAATCTACAAAATATACCTGTAAGAACAGAAGAGGGAATGAAAATAAGAAGAGGTTTTATTTCAAAATCAGGATATAAATTATTAGGAATAGACTACTCTCAAATTGAACTTAGAGTACTTGCTGAAATATCTCAAGATGATAACTTAATAGAAGCTTATGCAAAAAATATCGATTTACATACTTTAACAGCAAAGAGAATTTTTCAATTAGATTCAATAGATGAAGTTACAAGAGCTCAAAGAGATGCAGCAAAAACAGTAAATTTTAGTGTTATATATGGGAAAACAGCTTTTGGATTATCACAAGAATTAAAAATAACACCAAAAGAAGCTTCAGAATATATACAAAAATATTTCGAACAATATCCATCAGTAAAACATTTAGAAAAAGAGATAGTATTATTTGCAGAAGAAAATGGGTTTGTAGAAACTTATTTTAAAAGAAAGAGAATTATTGAAGGAATTAATTCAAAGAATAAAATAGTAAAAAGTCAAGCGGAAAGAATGGCTGTAAATACAGTAATACAAGGTACTGCTGCAGAGATATTAAAAAAAGTAATGATAAATTTATATGAATTTTTAGAAAATAAAGAAGATATAAACATGTTGCTTCAAGTACATGATGAACTTATTTTTGAAGTAAAAGAGGAAAAAGTTATAGAATATAAAAATAAAATAGAGGATATTATGAGAAATAGTATTGAGTTTTCAAAGGTGAAATTAGAAGTAAACAGTTCTATTGGGGAGAATTGGTCTGAAACTAAGTAGGAGGAGATAGTGTCATATACTTATAGAGTAAAAAGAGAAATATTACAAAATAGTAAATTATCAAAAGATGAAAAATATTCTGAAATTAGAGCGATTCTTTTATTAAAGCGTGCAATAAAAGAAAGTTGTATTGATTTAAGAATTGAAAATAAAGAGTTAGCAGAAAGAGTCTTTGCTAATTTAAAGAGTTTAACAGATTTAAAAATAACAATAAGCTATTCGAAAAGCAAAAAATTTGGAGAGCATAATGTATATATAATATATATTCCACAGCAAAAAGGTTTGAAAAGATTTATTGAAGAGTTGACTAAATATAATCCTGTAATAAGAAAAAATTGTAGTGATGTGGAAAAGGGATTTATTAGAGGTATGTTTTTAGGATGTGGCTATATAAAATCTCCAGAAAAAGAGTATGCATTGGATTTTTTTGTGGATTGTGATGAACTAGCAGATGAACTTTATAATTTATTAATTGAAAAAAATAAGAGAGTTTATAGAACAATTAAGAGGAATAAACCATTAGTATATATGAGAAATGCAGAAGATATTATGGATATAATAGTTCTTATAGGTTCAATGAAAGAGTTTTATAACTATGAAGAAACAACAATGATTAAAGATTTAAAAAATAAAACTATTAGAGAGATGAATTGGGAAGTTGCTAATGAAACAAAGACTCTTGATACTGCAAGAAAACAGATAAGAATGATAGATTATATTGGAAAAATGAAAGGATTAAATGATTTAACTCCTGTATTAGAAGAAGTGGCATTTTTAAGACTTGAAAATCCAGAGGAATCATTACAAGAGCTAGCTGAAATAATAGGAATATCTAAATCAGGAATAAGAAATAGATTTAGAAGAATAGAAGAAATATATAATGAATTGCTAGAAAAAGAGAGGGAGGCTTAAGGAGATACAAAATGAAAATAATAGAGGATGTTTTATTAACCAATGAAAAATTTCAAAATACATATATAGCCATAGGAGCTTTTGATGGAATTCATATAGGACATAGAGCACTAATAATAAAGGCAGTGGAAAATGCCAAAAAAAATAGTGGAAAATCAGTTGTTTTTACATTTTTAAATCATCCTTTAGAAAGGATAAATATAAGAAAAGCACCGAAATTAATAAATTCATTAGAAGAAAAAATACATATAATAGAGTCTTTAGGGGTAGATTATTTAATAATGCAACCATTTACAGAGAAATTTTCCAATGAAACACCAGAAAATTTTGTAAAAGAAATACTAAAAAGAAAACTAGATGCACAAGAAGTATTTGTAGGATTTAATTTTTCTTTTGGAAAAGGAGGACTTGGAAATTCTGAAAATTTAAAAGAGTTTGGATTGGGAAATAAGATAAAGATTGAAATAGAAGAACCAGTTAAATTAAATGGAAAAATAGTTAGTTCAACATATATAAGAGAAAAGTTAACGCAAGGAGAATTAGAAATTGCAAATTTATGTTTAGGAGCTCCTTTTTTAATAATAGGAGAAGTTGTCCATGGTAGAAAATTAGGAAGAGTAATGGGGTTTCCCACAGCAAATTTGAAGATATTAAATAAAATATATCCTCCATTTGGAATATATGGAGGAAAAGTTAAAATAGAGGGAAATGAAAATAAGTGGGATGCAGTTATTAACATTGGAAAGAATCCTACATTAAAGCCGGATGAAAAAAGTATAGAAGTTCATATTTTAGATTTTGATAAAGATATATATGGGAAAAAAATATGTGTGTCATTAATTGAACATTTAAGAGATGAAAAAAAATTTGATTCAATGGAAGAGTTAAAGAGCACAATAAATAATGATGTTAATATGTGGAGAAATAAGGTTAAAAGGAAGTAAAATGGAAATAGTGTTAAAAATAGATAATTTTGAAGGACCATTGGATTTATTGCTACATTTAATTGAAAAGAAAAAAATGGAAATTTCAGAAATAAAAATATCACAAATAATAGATGATTATTTAATATATATTGAGACTGCTAAAGAAAAAAGTTTAACTATTAAAGTTGAATTTTTAGAGATTGCATCAGAACTTTTAGAAATAAAAGCTTTATCAATTTTAAGTGTTAATAAAGAAGTGGAAAAAGAAAAAGATTTAAGAAGAAGATTAGAAGATTATAAAGTATTTAAAGAGGTAGTAGAAACAATATCTCAAATAGAGTGTGAATATAACATCTCTTACTCAAGAGGAGAGGGAAGAAAAATAACTAAAAATATACCTAAGGAATTTGATTTAACTACTTTAAAACTTCAAGATGTTTTTAATTCATATATAAAATATTTGCCTGAAAATAATGAAATTTTAGAAATAGAAATAGAGAAGAGATACTCTATAAAAGATGAAATGGAAAAAATGAAAATTATTTTATATTCTTCAGAAAAAACAATAGAAGAATTTTTTAGTAGAGCAGAAAATAGAACACATTTAGTATATATGTTTTTAGCTATTTTAGATTTATATAGAGATGGAATAATTTTAATAGAGGATGGAAATAGATTAAAACTCTTTAGGAGGTAATCTTTTGAGACAAGATTATAATTATAAAATATATACACCAGAGGAATATGCTATAAGTATAGCTAAAAATGCACTGGATAAATATTATGTGGAAATGAACGAGAAAGAGATTGAAAATTTAAAAATAATTGATATTTCTTGTGGTTCTGGAAACTTATTACTTGCTATTTTAGAAGAGGTTTTAAAAAGTTCAAAAGAGATATATGGAGAATATAAATATAGAAATAAATGGATAACTGGCTATGATATAGATTTAAAAGCTTTAGAAATTTGTAGAGAGAGATCTAAAGTTATTTTTAAAAAGTATGGTTTAGATGGTGAACTAAATTTAAAGGAAAAAGATTCCTTGAATGAAGAGTTTGAAGAAAAATATAATATAGTTTTAGGGAATCCTCCATATTTAGGAGAAAAGAACCATAAAGATATATTTCAAAATTTAAAAAAAACAGAATTTGGAAAAAAATATTATCAACCTAAAATGGATTATTTTTATTTTTTTATTGAAAAAGGAATGGATCTATTAGAAGAAAAAGGAATTTTAATCTACTTAACGACAAATTATTGGTTAAAAGCAGATAGTGCTGAAAAATTAAGGGAAAAATTAAGATTAGAAGGACAATTTTTTAAAATAGAAAATTATGATCATTCAATTTTTAAAAATGCAGTGGGACAACATAATATTATTTTTTCTTGGAGAAAATCATTTAATGAAAAATATATAGAAGTAATAGAGAATGATTTGAATTATAAGATAGAAAATATAGATTTATATGGGGAACATAATAATAAAATTTTATTAATTCCTCCTTTATGGAAAGATGAATTAAATAAAATTAGAGAAAATTCAAATTGTATATTAGGAGAGTTAATAAATATAAATCAAGGAATAGTGAGTGGTGCAGATAAGGTTTTTGTATTTAAAGAGTATGAAGAAAAATTTAAAGATTATTTAAAACCTTTTTATAAAAATAAAGACATAGGAAAATATGAAGTATCTGAAAAACCACCCTTCTGGATTTTATATTTAGATAAAAAAACAAAGTTAGATAGGTCTGTTTATGATTATTTAAAAGAGTTCGAAGATAAACTTTCTTTAAGAAGAGAGGTTGTACATGATAGAATTAATTGGTGGGAACTTCAATGGTCAAGAGATGAAAAAATTTTTAAAATTCCTAAAATAGTTGTTAGACAAAGATGTAAAACGAATAACTTTGCATATACAGAGAATGAGTTTTATGGTAGTGCTGATATATACTATTTAACATCTAAAAATGAGAATATTAATTTATTTTATTTATTGGGATATTTAAATTCAGATATATTTTACTCATGGTATAACTATATAGGGAAGAAGAAAGGGAAAAATTTAGAATTTTATTCTACACCTTTAAAAGAAACTCCTATATTTTATTCAGATAAATTAGAGGAAATTTTATACATAGAGGATTTAGTAAAAAAACAGTTAAATAATTATAGTGAAGAAAGACAAGAAAAAATTAATGAATTTTTTCGAATAAAATTAAAAACAAAATAATTAAAAAGGACTCTACTTTTAATTTTAAAAGTAGAGTCCTTTTATTTTTAATAATTATAATTTTTTAATATCATTGGCAATAAATTGAGCTTTTGCTCCGAAAATAGCTTGAACACCATTTTTGCCA
>NZ_CAMQYW010000078.1 GCF_947039425.1 uncultured Cetobacterium sp.
GCAAACTATAGAACATTTTAATATCTGTAAATTTTTAGGAATAAAGTATGGAACGATTGTATTAACAAAGAGTGATTTATGTAGTGGTGAAAGAATTGAAGAAGTAAAAGAAGAGATAAGAGAATATTTTAAAGATTCATTTTTAGAAGGAAGTGAGATATTTGAAACTTCAATAAAAAATATAGAATCTTATGATAACTTAAAATCTCATATTATCGAACAAGTAAATAAGATAAATTTTGCAACAGAAGAAGATAAAAATTTTAGAATGTCAGTAGATAGAGTATTTGGTGTAAAAGGATTTGGTGCAGTAGTAACAGGAACTTCTCAGAACAACAAGGTGAGTATTGGAGATTCTGTAATGATTTATCCTAAGAAGATTAAAACAAAGGTTAAATCAATAGAAAATCATGGGAAATCTTTAGAGGTATTAGAAGCTGGTAATAGATGTGCGTTAAATTTAAGTGGAATAGAAATAAGTGACCTATCAAGAGGAGATATATTATCTAAAAATTTTAATTTAGAGAGTAGTAAAAGAATAGATTGTTATTTACAATTATTAAAAACTTGTAAAAGTTTAAAAAATAATTCTCAAGTGAGATTAAACATAGGAACTAAAGAGATTTTAGCTAAAATAAAAATCTTTGGAAAAAATAAATTGGATGGTGGAGAGTCTTCATTTATTCAGTTAGAGTTAAAAGAAGAATTTGTAGGATTAAAAAATGATTTGGGAATTTTAAGAAGTGTTTCTCCTATTCAAACATTGGGAGGAATCAGAGTTATAAATACATCTGGAGAGATAACGAAAAGAACAGATGAAGAGTACATAGATAAATTAAAAGTTTTATCTAATGGAGATTTATTAGAGCAGATTAAACTTTACTTAAAAGAAAAACGAGGAGTTTTGGTAACATATATAGATTTATTAGAACATTTTAGTTTTTTAAATAATATTTCAGAAGATACTAATTTATTAAATAATATAGATATTGAAGTAATGGAAGAAAATAATGAAAAGTTTTATGTATATAAAAAATATATTGAAGATTTAAAAATAAACATAAAATCTTACTTTGAAGATTTTTATAAAAATAATTCATTAAAGTTGTATTTACCCAAAGCTGAGATAAAAAATAAATATTTTAAAAATATAAAAGGAAAAGATTTTAATACATATTTAAATTATTTAGAAAAAATAGAATTTTTAAATATATTAGAAGATAAAATAGCACTTTTTAATCACAAAGTTACTTTAAATAAAGAACAAAAAAAATTAAAAGATGATATTTTAGTAAAATATAAAGACTATGGATTTAATCCAGAGAAAACTAAACAAATTTCAAATTTGTTTTTAAATAAAAAAGAGTTTGATAATATGGTTTATTATCTTATAGAAAAAAAACTCCTTGTATTTTTAGGAGATGATACAAATATATTAGCAGGATTCTATAAAGAATCAGAAAAAAAATTAAGAGAATACTTTCAACTAAATAAAGAATTGAGACTAAAGGATTTTAGAACATTTTTGGAAACAAATAGAAGGATGGCATTATTGATTTTAGAGAAATTTGACTCTCTAAAGATTACTCAAAAAATAGATGATTACAGAATTTTAAGGAGTTGAAAATGAAAACAGTATTAGTAACTAACAATCCTTTAACAGAAAAAAATGTTTTAGAGCTTGATAAAGTTTATTTAGATGATAAGACATATTTAGATGTACTTTGTTATGTAAGGGATGAAATACATAAAGGAGCTAAAATCCTAACACATCCATTAACAAGTAGTATTAAGCCTGGAGAAACACCATATAAAAGCATTTTAATAGAAAGACCGACGGAAACTGAATTAGATTTTAATTCATTAACTTTAATAGAAAATTCCATAGAAGTGGTTAAAAAATTTTTAGTGAATACTAGAAACAGAAAAGCATATACAAAGGAGATCTTATTTGATTTCCAAACTATAGATTACTTAGTAATAAAAAGTGGAATAGAAAGTATGGGAGGACTAAAATGAGTAAAATTTACGACACACTGATTATCGGTGGAGGACCAGCAGGATTAAGTGCAGCTTTGTATGCTTCAAGAAGCAAAATGTCAACATTAGTGTTTGAAAAAGCAAGAATGGGAGGACAAATCGTTATTACTGCTGATGTAGCAAACTATCCAGGATCAGTTTGTAAAGAAGGGGCAGAGCACCCAACAGGACCTGAAATTGTAGCAAGAATGGTACAACAAGCTGAGGATTTTGGAGCTCAAAGAGTAATGAAAGAGATAAAAAAAGTAAATCTATCAGATAAAATAAAAACTATTGAAACAGCAGATGGAGAAATTTATCAAGGTAAATCTATAATCTTAGCTACTGGTGCAGTTCCTAGAAAATTAGGATGTATAGGTGAAAAAGAATTTACAGGAAAAGGTGTATCATATTGTGCAACTTGTGATGCTGATTTCTTTACAGATTTTGAAGTGTTTGTTGTTGGTGGAGGAGACTCTGCAGTTGAAGAAGCAATTTACTTAGCAGATTTTGCAAGAAAAGTAACACTTGTTGTTAGAAAACCTTTCTTTAGATGTGCAAAATCAATAGAGGAAAAAGCATTAGCTAATCCCAAAATTGAAGTTAAATATAATACAGAATTATTAGAAGTAAAAGGTGATGGAATTGCTGAATCAGCGATCTTTAAAAATAATGTAACTGGTGAAGAGTATGAGTATTTCGCTCCTGAAGAAGATGGAACATTTGGAATATTTATGTTTGTAGGTTTTGATGCTAATACAAATTTATTTAAAGATGTTATAACAGTTGATAATAGTAATTTTGTAATAACAAATGATAATATGGAAACAAATATACCTGGTGTATTTGCTGCTGGAGATTTAAGAGTGAAAAGTTTAAGACAAGTTGTAACAGCAACAGCAGATGGAGCTATAGCAGCAACAATAGCTTATAAATATATCAAAGAAGAGTTTGAAAAATAAAAATTTAATATAGATCTTAAAACTAATATACAAAGGAGATGAAAAAATGTTAGAAATAACAAAAGATAATTTTGACGAACTTGTAAAAGAAAGTAAAAAGCTAGTTTTAGTTGACTATTTTAGTGATGGGTGTGAGCCTTGTAAGGCTTTAGTACCTCACATTGAAGAGTTAGGAAAAATTTATGGAGATAGAATAGAATTCTACAAATTTAACACTTCAAAAGCTAGAAGATTAGCTATAAAAGAGAAAGTTTTAGGATTACCAACAATCACTATTTATGAAAATGGTGAAAAGAAGAACGAATTAACAAAAGAGGATGCAACTAAAGAAAACATAGAAAAAATGATATTAAAATCACTATAATTTAATTAATTACATAATTAAGGAGGAAACAAACTTGCGTCTAGAGATCGGAGAAATCAAAATCAAAGACATCATATTTGGTGATGTGTCAAAGGTTGAAGAAGGAGTTCTTTATATCAACCAAGAAGATATTAAAAAGATAGTTATGGCTGATGATAAAATTAAGTCATTAAATATCGAGATTGCAAAACCTGGGGAATCAGTAAGAATCACTCCAGTAAAAGATGTAATTGAGCCAAGAGTAAAAGTTGAAGGTAACGGTGGAGCATTCCCTGGTATCTTATCTAAAACTGAAACTGTAGGATCAGGAAGAACTCATGTTTTAAAAGATATGGGTGTTGTAACTTGTGGTAAAATTGTAGGATTCCAAGAAGGAATTATTGATATGCAAGGTCCAGGAGCAGATTATACTCCATTCTCAAAATTAAACAATTTATGTTTAGTAATTGAGCCAAATGAAGGATTAGAGTCTCACGTATATGAGGCATCTGTTAGAATGGCTGGATTAAAAGTATCTGAGTTTATTGGTAACTTAGCAAAAGAAGTTACTCCAGATGATGTTTTAACATATGAAACTAAGCCAATATTTGAGCAAGCAGCACAGTATCCAGACTTACCAAAAGTTGGTTATGTATATATGCTTCAAACACAAGGATTACTTCATGATACATATGTATATGGAGTAGATGCAAAGAAAATAATTCCTACAATATTATATCCAACTGAAGTTATGGATGGAGCAATAATTAGTGGAAACTGTGTATCAGCTTGTGATAAAAATACTACATATCATCACTTAAATAATCCAATTATTAAGTCATTATATGCAAAACATGGAAAAGAAATTAACTTCATGGGAATTATTGTAACAAATGAAAATGTATTTTTAGCAGATAAAGTTAGATCATCTGATATGACAGCTAAATTATGTGAATATTTAGGTCTTGATGGAGCTATCGTTTCTCAAGAAGGATTTGGAAATCCAGATACAGATTTAATTATGAACTGTAAAAAAATAGAAACAAAAGGAATTAAAACAGTTATCGTAACTGATGAATATGCTGGAAGAGATGGAGCTTCTCAATCTTTAGCAGATGCTGATAAATTAGCAGATGCAGTTGTAACTGGTGGAAATGCTAATGAGTTAATCACATTACCTCCAATGGATAGAATCATAGGAATGACTTCATATACAGATACTATCGCAGGTGGATTTGATGGATCATTAAGAGAAGATGGAAGTATAGTTGCAGAGATTCAAGTAATCACAGGAGCAACTAATGAATTAGGATTTAACAGACTAACAGCTAAAAGCTATTAATTAAGTAAAATTATATATATAAAAAAATAAAAATTATTTTTCGAGGAGGAGAGTTAATGAGTATTATAGAGAATAAAAAAGTAATAATCATTGGTGACAGAGATGGAATCCCTGGGGAAGCTATCAAAGAGTGTGTAGAAACTGTAGAAAATGTTCAGGTGTTATTTGCTGCAACAGAATGTTTTGTCTGAACGGCAGCGGGAGCTATGGATTTAGAAAATCAAAAAAGAATCGAGTCTTTGGCAGGAGAATTCGGTCCAGAAAATATAGTAATATTATTAGGAGCAGCAGAAGCAGAAGCATCTGGTCTTGCAGCTGAAACAGTAATATCAGGAGATCCAACATATGCAGGTTGTCTTGCAGGTGTAGAGTTAGGATTAACTGTATATCACGTTTTAGAAGATGAGTTTAAAAATGCAGTAGACCCAGCGGTTTACGATGAGCAAATCGGAATGATGGAGATGGTATTAGATGTACCTTCTATCGTTGAAGAGATGCATGAAATGAGAAAAGGTTGTAAATACCTATAATTTTTAAGAATTAAAAAATTTACAAACTGCCGTAACAAAAAATCCATAGAATCCAATATAACCTAGGTTAGGTTATTAAAAAACAAAATTTTCTCTAGTAAGAGAAACCTTAAACTACAGAAGGGGTGTCAGATGTCTAAGATAAGAGTTGTACATTACATAAACCAATTCTTTGCCAATATTGGTGGAGAAGAAATGGCGCATATAGAGCCAGAAAAGAGAGCTGGAAAAGTAGGACCTGGATTAGGTTTAGAAAAAGAGTTTGATGGGAAAGCGGAAATTGTAGCAACTATTATTTGTGGAGATTCATATTTTAATGAAAATTTAGAAGTAGCAAAAGCTAGAATTTTAGATTTAATTAAAGCAGAAAATCCAGATATATTTGTAGCAGGTCCAGCATTTAATGCAGGTAGATACGGAGTTGCTTGTGGAACAATGGCAAAACTAGTTCAAGAAGAATTAGGAATTCCTGTTGTTACTGGAATGTATATTGAAAATCCAGGTGTAGACATGTTTAGAAAAGATCTTTTCATTGTTGAGACTAAAGATTCTGCAGCAGGGATGAGATCAGCATTACCAACAATAGCTAAATTAGCATTAAAATTATATAATAAAGAAGTTGTAGATTGTCCTGAAACTGATGGATATATCTTAAGAGGAATGAGAAAGAATTATTTTGCTGATAAAGTTGGAGCAGAAAGAGCTGTAGACATGTTAGTAAAAAAATTAAATAAAGAAGAGTTTAAAACTGAATATCCTATGCCAACATTTGATAGAGTTGAGCCAGGAAAAGCTATTAAAGATCTAAGTAAAGCTAAAATTGCTTTAGTTACTTCTGGAGGAATAGTTCCAACTGGAAATCCAGATAGAATAGAAGCATCATCTGCATCTAAGTATGGAGAGTATTCTATAAATGATATGGGACAAACAGCTCATGGTGGATATGATCCAACATATGCAAATCAAAATCCAGATAGAGTTTTACCAGTTGACGTATTAAAAGATATTGAAGCAGAAGGTAAAATTGGAGAATTATTCCCTTACTATTATACAACAGTAGGGAATGGAACATCTGTAGCAAACTCAGATGCTTTCGCAACAGAAATTGCTAAAAAACTATTATCTGAAGGGGTGGACGGAGTAATCTTAACATCTACTTGAGGAACTTGTACTCGTTGTGGAGCAACGATGGTAAAAGCAATAGAAAGAACAGGAATCCCAGTTGTGCATATTTGTACAGTAGTACCTATTTCACAAACTGTAGGAGCAAATAGAATAGTTCCAGCAGTAGCAATTCCTTATCCTCTTGGAAATCCATTAGTAGATGCGGTTGAAGAGAAGAAATTAAGAAGAGCTATTGTGGACAAAGCGTTAGAGGCATTAACAATTGAAATAGATTCTCAAACTGTATTTGAAAGATAAGAAGGTGGCTGAAGGAAAGAAGTGTCTTCCCTTCAGCCTTTTTTCATAAAAATTAGGAGGTTTAATAATGAGTTATGCTGTTTTAAAAAATGTGGGATATGCGTTAGTTCATACACCTGAGATGATATTACATAATGGAACAACACAAACAACAGAGAAGCAAGTACATCCAGATTCAGAGTATTTAAAAAATATAAGAGCTTCATACAGAAGTTTTGAAGATGTTGTTAATTATGCACCAAATCAAACTTATATAGGAAATATGACACCAGCACAATTAAAAGAATTAGGAAACTCTTGGGTTGATGTAAAAGTTGATGGAAATAGAGTAGGAAAATATGGAGAAATTTTACCAGAAAATGAATTCTTAGTTTTATTAAAAATTTGTGATAAGTTTGATTTAGTGATGTTAGAAGAGTCATTCTTA
>NZ_CAMQYW010000079.1 GCF_947039425.1 uncultured Cetobacterium sp.
CATAAAAACGCGTCAAATCTAAAAAGCATACAAATTTACACGTGAAAACTACAGTCCTTAAAAACAGCATATAAGAGCGTTTAATAAGAAATCGATTTTCGTGTATATTTTTAAAGATTTTGTTCATAAAATTATAATTTCAACTAAATTTTGATATTATTTTATTAAATCAAAGAATTTTTTAAGAGGAGAAATTTATGATAAAAAATAAAAAATTAAATATTGAAATTACAGGAAATGGTTTTCCAATAGTTTTTATTCACTCATTTTTGTGGGATAAAACTATGTGGGAACCTCAAATTAAAGAATTGTCTAGCAAATATAAATGTGTAAATATTGACCTTTATGGGCATGGAAAATCTGATTTTTTAGAAAAATCTAATGAGTACTCATTAGATCAATTAACTGATGATATTTTAGATTCATTAGTTGATTTAAATTTAAAAGAATATTTTTATATAGGTTTATCTGTTGGAGGAATGTTAGCTCCATATTTCTATGAAAAACAAAAAAACAAAATAAAAAAAATGGTCATAATGGATAGTTATTCTGGTATAGAAAATGAAACTTTAAAATTAAAATATTTTAATATGTTAGATATTATTTTAAAAGAAAAAAAAGTTTCTGAATACATAATAAAAGAGGTTGTCCCAATGTTTTTTTCTTATAAAACACTAGATAAACAACTGGATATTGTAGATAATTTTAAAAAAAGTTTAAGAGAAATAAAAGAAGAAAATATTGAAACTATAGTTACTTTAGGAAAAGCAATATTTGGAAGAAAAAACAAATTAAAAGATTTAAAAAATATAGATATACCAGTTTTATTTATGGTGGGAGAAGATGATATTCCAAGACCAATTTGTGAAAGTATAGAGATGAATAAAATTGTAAAAAATTCTATTTATAAAAAAATTCCAAATTCAGGGCATATTTCAAATTTAGAAAATCCAGATTTTGTAACAAAAGAAATTGAATTATTTTTGATCAAGTGATTAAAAATAGCTCCCTTTAATTTTTATTTTAAAGGGAGCTATTTTTTATGATTTTATCATCTTTATAAAAAACTTTTTTTACAATATTTCCAGTTAAACTATAAATTTGAAAAACTCCATTTCTTGTAAAAAAACAGTTTCTAATACGACTTCGTTTAAAGTCATAAATTTTATTTGGAGAACAACTATATCTATTATTTGAAGTAGCTTTATATGACATAGCTAAATTTCCGTTATCATGATAAAAAGTTATTTTATATTTATTATCTTTAATATTATTAATTTCACTTTTTAAGAGGTTATCTTCATTATATTCTTTTAATTTTACTAGAAGCATATTATTATCATAATAAAAAATATTTTGTAAAAATCCGTTTTGATTAAATGTTTTTAAAGGACCATGTAAAATTCCATTAACAATAGAGTATTCTGCTATAAGAGTTCTATCAAATTCTTCTGAAAAAAAACGTGCTTTTCCAGTGTATTTTTTATTAGTTTCTTTAACATAATAGATATTATTTTTTATAATAAGTTTTGAATCACTTATAACATTTTCAATATTTTTTTTTGGAATCGATTTTTTATTACAATTTAAAATTAATAAAGAAAAAATAAATAGAAAAAATATTTTTTTCATGAGATCTCCCAATAAGCTTTATTTGTTAATTTCATACGAAAATATTTTTACAAAATTAAAATAATGTTTCCTTTATTTTTTTTCTATTTCATATTGGTTATAAAATTCTTGTAAAATTTTATTAGTATTTTTACCAATAGCTTCATATTGATGTTCTTGAAGATTAGCTAAAGATACTCTTAAAGTTGGGTGAGTATCTCCAAATCCTTTTCCAGGCATTAAGATAACGCCAGTATTTTTTGCTAAAGCAAATAAGAAATCATTTATTTTATTATTATCTTGGAACCAGTCACCAAACTCTTTTCCAAAAAGTTTTTCTCCAATGTCTTTTATATTTATTAGATTATAATAATTGACAGTATTGATATTTTCATCAAGTTTAATTCCTAAAGCTGCATATAAAATTTCACAACGAGTTCTAACTAAATGTTTACAAGCTTTTTTATAATTTTCTCCTAAGTCAACTAAGGAATTAAGGGCAAATAAGGCCATTTGAAGTTGTTGTGGAGTAGATATACCAGCTGTATGATTAAGACCAACAGCTCTACTATCAGCAACTAATCTATCAATGAATTTTAACTCTGTTGGATTAGGGCTCATTATACTATATCTTGAATTAACATCATCTTTTGATTCTTTAATTTTTTCATCAAAAATATTATTATGAGCTAAAGATATTGTTCCAAGTCTCCATCCAGTAGCACCAAAATATTTTGAGAATGAATAAACAAGTAAAGTATTTTTAGGTAAAATAGCAAAACAAGATAAGAAATTATCTCCAAAAGTTCCATAGACATCATCAGTTATAATCATTAAATCAGGTCTATTTTCTTCAACTATTTTTTTTAAGTTAAGAAGAGTTTCGTTACTTAATTTAGTTGAAGGTGGATTACTAGGATTAACCATACATAAAAGTTTAATAGATGGATCTTTTAATTTTTCTAATTCACTTAAAGGTAATTGCCAATCAATTGTTGGATCAAGTTGTAGTTCGATAACATCAAGATCATATTCTGCTAATCCTGGTATTTCAAGATATGGAGTAAATATAGGAGTAATAATTGCAATTTTATCTTTAGATTTCATTAGTTTATTTGTATGTAATGAATTAAAAATATATGCCATTGCAGCTGTTCCACCTTCTGTTGCAAACACATCAAAGTCATCACTGATTTTACCTTGACACATCTCTTTTGTTATGTATTTTTTTACAATTTTCTCAATATTTTTAAGGATTCTAGGTGGAGTTGGATAATTATTAGCTAAATAAGCATTAATAAATTCTATTAAAACATCTTCTACATCTAAACCTAATTGATCTTCAACATATGATAGATATATTAACATCTCATTAACACCACAAGTTTTATCTTGATTTCTTAAAAAGATTAAAAAACGTGTATAAATACCTTTGTTTTTAGGAGAACCTCCTAAATGATTGTTTAAATATGAATATGCAAATTCAGATTCTTCAATTGCAAATTTTCCCAAAAGATTAAACATCTTTCTAGGAAGTGTAGATAAGAAGTTTGGATTCCCTCTTCCAGCATTTAAAACTTCTCCTTTAAACTGTTCATCGGCCAATTGTATTAGTTGGTCTTTTAACTCAAATGGACTTAATTCTTTCATTTGAAACACCTCCGATTTATTTAGTAAAAATTATGTATTAATTATTAATTTTTTGTAACTAATCCAACGATAATAGGACCCCATATAGTTAAGAAAATATTAGCTACAGCATATGAAATTGTAAAAGGTAAAACTGGTGTAGAGTTTTGAGCTTTTCTAAGAACTTCTGAGAAAGCAGGGTTAGAACTTCTACCTCCAGCAATAATAGCAACAGATTTAATTGGATCTTTGATTTTTAATATAAAATAATCAAATAAAAATGTAACTATTTGTGGAACTAAAGTAACAAATACACCAAGCCAAAATAAAGTCATACCATATTTTTCAACTGTAACAATGGCACTTTTCCCCGCATTTAAACCTACAATTGCCACAAAGACAACAAGACCAAAAACTTTTAAAAAATTAGTAGTTCCATGGTCAATTCCACCAATTTTAGGGTTTTTACTTCTCCACCAACCAAAAATTAACCCTGAGAAAAGACATCCTCCACCAGTTCCAAGAGATACAGGAACACTTCCAAAAGGAATAGATATATGTCCTATTAAAATTCCTAAAATAATACCAACTGAAAAAGTTATATAGTTAATAACATTTTTATTTGGAGTAGATTCTCCAAGTAATTTAAATGAACGAGTAATGTTTTCATTTCTACCGATTAAAATTATTTCATCATTCATTAAAAATTTAAAATTCGGATTTAAAGGAAGTTCCTCTCCTTTTCTAAAAACTTGAGAGATAACAAAACCTAAAGTAGTTGCAGGAGGAAGTAGGGCTTTAATTTCATCAGCAGTTTTATTATTTAAATCTTTTTTATTAAAAATAATTGATTTTCTATATTCAATGGTATTTAAGATGTTATTTGTATCAAAAACCTCTTCTCCTAGAACTGAAGGTAATTGTATAAGAGATCTTATCTTCCCACCTATAACAACCCAATCATTTTCTTTAAAGACATAATTATCAAAGTTCTCAACTTTAATTTTTTCATTATTTTGTAAAAGATCAACAAAGAATATTTTTTCATGGAAATCCATTTCTAATTCTTTTGCAGTTTTACCAAGATATTTTGATGAACTTGTTATTTCGTATATTCTAGAAGTTACTTTTTCAAGAGCAAGAGTTTGGTTTTCTTCTAAAACAATACCTTTTGCTTCAGAAGTTTCTAAATCAATTGCTGATTTTCTAAGATTCCATTTCATAATTAGTGGAAAAATAGTACCACACATAAGGATAGGACCAAGAGATCCAAAAATATATGTAACAGAGTAACCAACAGCAACATTTGTTTCTAGTTGTTTAGTTAGAGCAGGGTTTAGTCCTAAATTTGAAATAGCACTTCCAGCAGTACCAATAATAGCTGATTGAGTTAAACCTCCAGCAGCAAGTCCTGATGCAAGTCCTCTATCAAGATGAAAGACGTAGGCACTTATAAGAACACAGATAAGACCGGTAACAGTCATGAAAATAGCTGAAAATACAAATTTAATAGAGCTTTTATTATTTAAAGCACCAAAAAACTTAGGTCCACCTTCATAACCAACAGCATAAATGAAAAGAGCGAAAAAAGCAGTTTTAAGAACTCCAGGGATATTAAATCCAAGTTGTCCAACAATAACAGCAATAATTAAGCTTCCAGCAATGCCACCAAGTTGAAACTTTCCAAACTTAATATTTCCAATAAGAAATCCAATACCAATGGATAAAAATAAAGCAATTAGTATATTGGAGCGAATACAGTTAGCTAGAATTTCCATACAATTCCTCCTTATAAATTTTTATGGGTCAATAATAGTTCTAAAAAAATTGAAAGTCAAGCATTAAAAAAATGCTTTTAAAAGGGAAAGGTTGTGAAAGTATTACTTAGTGAGACATATAGAATGAAAATTTATTTTTAAAAGTACTAAAAAAACATAACTAGATTATTAAAATAAAAAATACCTCAAAAATTTTTTGAGGTATTTTCATTTTAAAAAAGAGTGCTTCTTAAATCATCAAAAATAATAATCTCTTTTTTATTTTCTTTATAAATTGCATAAATTTTAATCTTATCTTTATAAGATTTAAATCGATATTTTCTGTGTTCATATTTTCTTAAATTCATAATATATTTTTTTTCTGGAGATTTAATTAATATAACAAGATGCTTACTAGTATAATTTCGTAAATCAACTTCATAGTAATTTTTTCTTATTTCTTTTAATATTTTAGTATCTTTTGAAACAATATTAACTTTTGTATTTAGTGGAACTTGTACAGTTTTAGAAAAAGAAGAAATAGATAGTAAAACAAATAAATAAACAAAATATTTTTTCATAAAATATCACCTCTTTTTATTTTTTTATACAATGGCTGAAATTAATTTCTTTTATAAAAAAATAAAACTATTGCAAAATATATATCTATTTGATATACTAATTTTCGATAACCAAAAGAAATATGGCAAAGTAAGGGAAATCTTATGACGCAAAACTATAGGGTCTTTAAAATGACAGCCAGCTGCATATTTATGCAATTGGCTATTTTTTTTTGCAAAAATAAAAAAATTAATATATTAAAATAAAAGGGTATTGGGGGGTATCTTTTATTTTGATTTTCTTGTTATGAATACTTATAAATTAAGAACTCCCCACTTTAAAGTGAGGAGTTTTTTTATTGATATTTGTATGTTATAGTTATGAAAAATAAAATATATATGAGTATGAATTATAAGGGGGGAGTATACATAATGAAGAATACGCCTTATCCATTTGAATTAACTTTTCAAATTTTACGAAGAAAGTGGAGCGTTTTGATAATTTGGATTTTAGAGGGGAAATGTCTTAGGTTAAGTGAACTTAAAAAATTTTTAAATGGTTGTAGTGAAAAAGTTTTAAGAGAAACTTTATATTATTTGTTAGAGTACAGTATTATTCAAAAAAAAGAGTGTGTAGGAGTATATAAATATACAGAGTATTCATTAACAAATTTAGGAATAGAGATTATTCATATAATTAAAAAAGCTAATGAGTTTGGAAAAAATTATTTTATTGAAGGAGAAAAAAATGTTTAAAAAATTATTTTTATTTTTATTTTTATTTAATAGTTTATCTTTTGCATTTGAATTCAGTCCTTTGGGATTTGATAAAAGAATTGATACTGGGGAAGGGTATGGTGAGTTTATATATGGGAACTCTGGAGATGAAGTTGTTAGATATAAAATCAATATAAGTAGTAATGGAAAAGATAATGATATTTCAAAATATGTAAGTGTTTATCCAAAAATATTAACAATAAAGCCTAAAAGTAGTGGGAAGGTAAAAGTTTATGTGGAAGCACCACCAACGTTGAAAAAGGGTATTTATGGTTTTATGATAGGTAGTGAAAGTGTAGCTATTCCATTTTTACAGAAAGAGAAACAAGGGAATGTAGCACCAGCCGTTTCTTTTAAAACATCAATTGGACTAGAAATGCAGGCATATGTGGGAGAGGTTGGACAAAGTTTTGAAATATCAAATGAAAAAATAATTACAAAAAAAAATAAGGATAATAAAAATATAAAAATATATACATCGAATTTAAAAAATAGTACAGGACGAGGGTATGAAATAGGAGTGGGATTTGTTGATTCTCAAAATAGTTTAATTGGGGTGGAATCTATGGGTAGAATTAATGATGATGGAAATATGAGAATAGAAAATGAAATACCTAAGTTTGCAAAGGCATTAGTTTTTTATGACTATAATAATCAAAAATTTGTTGGACAACAGATTAAGATAAATTAAAAAAGCGGAGGA
>NZ_CAMQYW010000080.1 GCF_947039425.1 uncultured Cetobacterium sp.
CATCTTTTACTGTTCTCTCTGAACCAACAACTATGAAAGCTCTTTTTCCTTTAATTGTTTTTAAATATTCTGATGCATTTGCACCAAAGAATACATCTCTTGGGATCGTAAATCTTTGCATTGTGTTACCTCCGTATATTAATTTTTATTATTTCATCTTTGTGTTTACTTTTCGTCATTTACAAAGACAGTATAATCTTGTTTTAAGAATATGTCAACAACTTTTGTTCTAGTGCAGAACAGAGAGAATTGTAACAGTTGTCTGTTTTGGCACAAAATTATCATATATGACAACTTCTACTCTCATGTGATAATAAATAAATAATAAAATAAATTTATAATACTGATGATAATAATGGTAATAAAAAAGGAATGATAAAAGTCAGAATCGTCCCTGTTATCAGGGTAACTAAACCTAATCTAGGTCCAACAAATTTTGTTACAGGTATAAGCATAGCATCCATATTTCCTGCTGCTCCTCCTGCAATAGGACTTCCAATACTAATTTTTATTAAAAATGGCATAAAAATTATAGTTAATAATTCTCGCATTATATTAACAATAAATCCATATGTTCCAACCTCCAAACCATACATTTTTACCATAAAAGCTCCGGTAAGACTATAATAACTCATTCCACTTGCTGAAATGACTGAAACATTTAATGGTAAATTTAAAATTTTTCCGGCTATTATCCCTCCCATTATGCTTCCCGCAGTAATTGCAATAGATAACCAGATTATTTTTATCCCCAATATATTTATAAAACTAAAGATTTCTTTTTCTACTCCTTGAGATATTCCGACACATATGTATAAAATTATTAAAAATGATGTAAACATCATTTCTATAAATAATGGATCAATATAATTTTGTCCCAACATTCCTATTCCAATTCCTCCAACTAAACTTAATGGCATTATCCAAACTAAACCATTTTCTTTTTTTTGAAGATTAGAATCACTATTAAAATCTTTTACTTTCGATAAAATATCAATTTTTTCAAGAGGTAAAACCGTCTTTTCACATATAACAGTAAATATAACACTAAACCCGATTGCAAAACTAGATATGATTATACAGTTAAGACCAATTTTAAGAAAATTTTCTAAAATAGAACTATCTACTCCTATTCCAATTCCAATTGTAAAAATTAATAAAGACAAAGCAACTGTTGATATTTTTTCAGAATAAATAGCTAATCTGTTATCTTTAACATATATTCCTAAGAATATTCCAATTCCCAAACATAAAAATGGCAAAAGTATCATTAAAATTCCTCCGTAAAATTAGTTTATAATTTATGATTAATTTTCACATACTCTATTAAATTTTAGATGTCAATTTAATTTTTTCCATCCTACTAAATTGGATGTAGCAACATCATATCCACGAGATAATTCAGCCATTGTGAGATCTACAAGAGTTTTCTTAAACTCTTCTGTATAACCACTATTAAGCGTATCTTACCTTCCTTTTTCTTCTATTTGTTCTTTTGTTTTTATTAAATCTTTCATACTTGGTTGTTTTTCATTTTCATAAGATAAAACTTTATTAGCAATTTTATTCGCTTCTTTTCCTGCTTTAAAAAATTCATTAGGGTCATTTTTTAGTGCTTTTATCCAACTTTGTAAGTAGGCTTTTGTATTTTCTTTATCTTCATTTGTATATGTTATTCCTTTACTTTGAGCTATAAAAAAAGATGAAAATTCGGCTCTCAATTCTTCTTTCGCATAACTTTCAGAACCAAATTTATTATGTATATTTCGGTTCATTCTTAGCTCATGTCCTGTACTATGAGATAGTTCATGCAGTGCAGTTCCATAAAAAGCATTTTCACTTTTAAAAAATTTTTGATGTGGCATATGAATTTCATCTTTATTTGAAGAATAGAAAGCATTTTCTGAATCATAAAAAAATGGAACATTTGAATTTTCAATTATTTTATCTATTTTGTTGTAATTAACTTCAATTTTAGGTTTTTCAAATGCTGGGATATTGTCTATTTGTTCTCCATTGAAAACAGAATATGTTTTGGCACAAGAATAGACATTTTGATTTTTATAATCTATTTGTTCTTTATTTGATAATGAAGAAATAGATTTAGGATCAAATTGTTTTTTTGTTTTTTTATCATAAAGTTCAAAAAATTCAATAGATGTTGCTTTTTCTCCTTTTTTAACTTGCCATTTATTATTTTGAGCTTGTTTATACGTTAGCCAACGAGTATCTTCATACTCTTTTTGCATACCTCTAAATGACAGCATTAAATTATTATTTCCATTATATTCTTTGTTTGTTGTTGGATTAAAAGGTGGACCTAATGTTCCCCATTTTTTTAGCCAAACTAAACCTTTTTCTTTTTCTAAACTTTCAATAACTTCATCAACAAATTTTTTTCTGTTTTCTAAAATTTTTTCCATTATTTAAACCTCCTAAAGAAAAGTAGAAGCCTTTTTTTTGTCAATAATAACTACACTTTCAGGGATTTCATCTTTAAACATATTTTCATCTTCTAACTCCCAACCAAAATAATCGGCTATTTCTTCCGTTGATTTATAGTCAAAAGGATTTCCTTTTCTTAAACCATTTATATAATTAATTTTTTCTATTATTTCTCCGTTTTCATTAAAGATAGATAAATAACCTTCAATTTCCCCATTGGTATTTACTTTTGCATATTTTTTAATATTTCCATTTTCAAAATAAGCAAAATACTCTGTATCTGTGTATTTTTCATCAATCAAATTTTTAGGTTCATTTTTGGGGGGGTCTTGTTTTGATAGAGTTTCTAATTTTGATATTTGAACTGGTTTTTTATTTATTTTTTGTTTAAAAAAATCAAAAAATTTAGTCATGCATTTCATCTCCTTTAATCTTTAGTTTTTTGAAAAAATATTCTAAACCTTTTTGTTGAAAATATAAGTGATTGTCAATATTTGTATAATTGAAAGAAAAAAAGATTCCTGTTAAAACTAATAAATTTAAATTATCTATTTTTGCTATTTCTGTCAAAGCTCCTCTTTTTATAAGAAATGAATTTCTTTTTTTAATTTCAAGAGTAGTTAAAGAAATTATTTGGTCGTTATCATATTTTTTTAAATTTTTAATAAAAGGAAAACCAATATTTTCAAGATTCTTTAAATCTAAAGAATTTATTTCTATTTTAAAAAAATAACCTAAAATAATTTCTTTGTTATACAAAAGTAAACCTGTTATTTCCATAGCCATACCTATGTAAAGTAATTTTTTAGCTCTCTGTTCTCTTTTTTTCTTCTGTATTTGGTTTTTTTTCTTTATTTTCTCTAATCTTATTATCTGGTTTAACTTCTTTTTTTCTTTCTGTAATTTTTGTAATATCTTTATTTCTTTCAATTTCTATCAATCCCCCATTCTTATAAAATATAGATTTTCCACTATATACAGGGGTTGAATTTTCTGTATTTTGTTCTTTTTTAAAATTATCTTCTGAATAACAAAGAACAGAAGATAATACTAAACTAAGCAATGTTAACTTTTTCATTCTGCACCTCTTTATCTTTCGTATTCATATTCTTTTTTTCTTTCTTTTTCTTCCAATTCTAATTTTAAATTATTTTCTCGATCTCTTATATTTTTGTTTGTTTCTAAAACTTTTTTAAGACTATTTATTCCGTGTTTAATAGACCTTGATATTTGAACCTCTTTATTTTGATAATGCTTGTATGGACTCCATGAAGAACTTTTGTCAAACTTTTCTATTTCTCTTAACATAACATATTTTTTCCATATATTTTTATTTAATGCTTTAATTTCTTTATCTAGTCCTATTTTTTCATCTTTTAATTGTTTTTCAAATTCTTTGAAACTAGCTTTAAAATTATCTGTACTAGATAATTTGTCTAGCTCATTTTTTGAAGTTATTGATACTTTTATTTTTTGTTCTTCTGCTAAAATTGAAGAACTTAGTTTATTTCTTTTAAAAAAATTGATTTTTGAAGTTGATTCTAAAGAATTTTTTAAGTGAGACAAAACTTCTTTAGATATTTTTATATTTTCAAGTTCTTTAGAATAATGATTGTTTGTTAATTTATCAAGTACAGCACCATTTAATTTATTTTTATCCGTTAAAATTTCATCTAAAGATTTCTGTTTTTCTAAAAGTGGACTTAACTTTTCTTTTAGTTCTTTTTTATCTTTTTTAATTTTTGTTTCAAGTATATCATAATCAAATATTTTAAGTTCTTTAGTCGCTGTTATCAGTTCTTTTTCTTTAATAAATAGCTCTAAATTATTATTATAAATACTTTTCGCATATTTTTCAGTATCGTTTAAATAATACTTTTTACTATCTCGCAAACTCTCAACATCTGCAACAAGAGAGAAATATTTTTCTTCTTTAGAAATATAAATATCTTCTTTTTTAGTTTTTAAAAGGTCTGAAAGAACCTCTTTTTCTATTTTTAAACTATGATCTAATTTTTCTTTTAACTCTTTTACTAAAATATGGTTATTTAGTTCTCCAATAAAAGCATTATATTTTTCTAAAGAAATATTAATATCGTCTTTATTTGTTTTAACTTTTTCTAAGTATGTATTATATTCATCTTGTTTTATAGTTCTATATGAAAATTCTTGGTCTTTAAGATTTTCTCGTTCTGATTCTAAAGCAAAAACTTTTTCAGTTATTCCCTCTAATTGGTATTTAGTTAATATTTGTTTTGCTAATTCTTCTGTTTTTTCATGTTCTAATTCTTTTAGTCTAAAAGATATATTTTCATAAGAATAATATTTGTATTTATTATCAAATTTACCTTTAATTGGAATATTGATATGATTTTCTTTTTCTATTTTATAATCTTTAAAAGTTTTATTATATTCAGTTTTATAAAGTTCTGTAAAATATTTTTTTTCAGTTTCTCTAGTATTAGACAAAACAAAAAGAACCCTAGCATATTTCTTTTCGGCTTTTACAGCTTTTTCAATATTTTCTATTTCTTTTGTGATTTGAATTTTTTGTTCTCTAAATTCTTTTTGTTGTGGAAACAAAAGAATTGACTTTTCAATAGTTCTTAAATTTCTTAACTCTTTAAAATATTGACCTTTAGAAGATATATTTAAAGCTCTTTTTTCAAGTTCTTCAACGGTATCTTTTTCTATTTTGATTAATTGAATTAAAGTTTCTTTTTCTGTTGGAACTGATTTTTGTTCTCTTATTTTTAATTCTCTTTCTTTTTCTTTTTTTACTTCAACATTATTCAAATGTTCTGAATACATTTTCTTTTCAGTATTATTTAATTTATCAATTCCTAATATTTTTTCTTTTTGTAAAACTATCTTATCTCCATTGATTGGGGTTCTATCATAAAAATCAGCTTTTATATAATCGTTATTATTTATTGATTTTTCTTTTAAATTTTCTAATGATTCACAACTAACTCTATCAGTAAATCCATTTTTTTCTAATTCTTGATTAACCAAAACTTCCCAAGATTTTCTAATAGATAAAAGTTTTTCTTTCTTTTTCCATTCTCTGTCTTTTTTAGCTCCTCCAAGTTCAGGATTAATTGAGTTAGCTCTTTTAAAAAATTGTTCTAAAGTTCTATCTATATTATCAAGTTTTCTATCTGTAAACATTAAATGGCAATGTAAGTTTTTATTAATATCATTAGTTGAATTTGGGCTATGTATTGCAAAAGAATAAGGGTGATTTTTTCCAACTTCTTTATCCACAAATTTTTTAATAAGTTCAATGCCTTGTTCTTTTGTAAATTCGTTAGGAATAGAAAGTTCAAATTCACGATAAGTTAATCCATTAACTCTTTCTTCTTCATCTGCTTTTTGCCAAAATTCAATAGGATTATATGCTAAATTTCCATGTTCTTTATATACTAAGTCTCCTTTATCTTTATACTTATTTTCTCTTAATATATATTCAGCATGTGGTTTAGCTTTTCCAACTTGACCTCTTTTCATTTGACAACGATAAATAGCCATTAAAAATCACCTCCTTTTTTCTTATTAACAACGTAGTTACCCCAAAAACAAAATTGGACTGGCGAAAGCCGTCTAATTTTCACGGATAATGTTTCTACGAAGTAGAAACGGGTATACGTGCATTATTCTTTTTTTTTGATAATTAAAATTAACGTTAAATAAGCTTTTATTTCTTTTGATTTATGTTAATTTTTTATTTTATAATACATAATTTAATTTAATATTGCAATGAATTATAAACAGAAATAAATTAATACAATTTCAAAAACACACTAAATATTCTAATAAAGAGACATCTCGTTCTTTTTAAGAATAAATTTTTTTAAAAAACTTGCAGGTTAAAAAACAATAATATATAACTAATTAAAGTTCAAAGTACATATTTAACATAAAATGGAGGGATTTAAATGAAAAAAATTCTTTTTAGTTTATTAAAAAATTATTATGTAGGTATCTTTTTATTCGGATTTTTATTTCTATCACAAAATGGATTTGCAAGTGCAACAAGTATGCCGTGGGAAGGGCCTCTTGATAAAATATTAAAATCTATGACTGGACCAGTTGCTAAAGCTGTTGGAGTTTTAGCTATTGTTGCAGTTGGTGGAGCTATGGCTTTTGGAGAAATGGGTTCAGCTATGAAAAAGTTATTAAGTATAGTTTTAGGATTATCAATAATTTTCGCAGCCTCAACTTGGGGGTTAACATTCTTTGGCTTTGCAGGTTCGGTTCAAATGTAAAAACTTATATTAAGTGAGGTTAAAAATGAAATACTATAAACCTGATAAAAATAGAAAAATACAAGAAAATGGAGAAAATAATCCTTTTGATTCTTTTCATGATAATTATTTTAAACTAACTAAGTCTATAAGGAATTGGCAAATTGCCTTTTTTTCAATGTTTATAATTTGTTTACTTTCTTTAGCAATGGCTTTTAAATTAGCGACACAAAGTTCTATTATTCCATATATTGTTGAAGTAAATAAAGAAACGGGAATTGTAAAAGGAGTAGATTTTATAAATAAAATTAGATATACCACTAATGATAAATTAATA
>NZ_CAMQYW010000081.1 GCF_947039425.1 uncultured Cetobacterium sp.
ACCATACTTAGGACCTAAAATTCTATATGCATTTGTTGCCCCAGAATTTTTACTTCCGTGCTCACGAATATCCATATTTTTTGTTACTTTTCCTAACCACACACCACATGGTAATGATCCAAATAGATAAGCTATTATAACAAAAACTAAAAATTTAATCATCTTTTCCTCCTAGTTTTTTACTAATCTTCCAACAACTTCTATATGACTTGTTTGTGGAAACATATCAACTGGTTTTACTTTTTCTAAAGAATATCCTTCTCTTGCAAGAATTTCAATATCCCTTGCAAATGTTGATGGATTACAAGATATATAAATGATCTCTTTTATATCCATTTTTGATATACTTAAAAGACTTTCTTCGTCAATTCCTTTTCTTGGTGGATCTAAGATTATAGAATCTATTTTTTCATCTTTTGTTAATATTTCTAACTCTTTATTTACATCACCACAAATAAATTCTATATTTTTTATTCCATTCTCTTTTGCTGTATTTTTTCCATCTTTAACAGCTGATTCAACTATCTCGACTGAATATACTTTTTTAGCTTTTTTAGATAAAATCATTCCAATAGTTCCAGTTCCTGCATATGCATCAATTATATTTTTATTCTCTATATTTCCAAACATACTTATTGCTAAATCATATAATCTTTTTGTTTGAGGTACATTAATTTGGAAAAAAGAATTTGGTGAAATATTAAAATGTATTTCATTTATCTCCTCTTTTAATGTTTTATCTCCTGCTAATAAAACATTTTTATTTCCCATTGCAACATTTGTTCTTTTATTATTTAAAGATACATATATAGATTTTATCTCTTTAATATTCTCTTTTAATTCTAAAAGAATTTTCTCAATATTTTCTTTTACTTTGTCACTATTTATAATTAAAACTACCATGGCTTCATTAAAAGTATTTGTTCTTACCATTACATGTCTTAAAATACCTTTATGTGTACTTTCATCATAAACACTTACTCTATCTCTATTTAAAAGAACTTTCAACTCCTTTATAACTTTATTTCCTAAAAGAGAATTTAATATATTATCTTCAACTTGAAATACATCATGACTTTTTCTTTTAAAGAAACCTGTTATTATTTCTCCTTTATCATAAGAAAATGGTTCGATAACTTTATTTCTATAGTTTTTCTTTATAGGAGATTCTAAAGTATCTTCAGTTACTACTGTTGTATTTTTTCCTATTCTTTTTATTACATCTTCAACCATTTCTTTTTTATATTTTAATTGTGATTCATAATTTAACATTCCAAAATCACAACCTTGAAAATCTTCAAATGTAATTCTATTTTCTTTAACTCTCTCTTCTCCTGGAGTTAATATCTCTTTTATTAAAGCTCTTCCATAAGTCTTTTTTAAAGATATTATTTCAACATTAAGAATATCTCCTGGTACTGACATTGGAACAAAAACAGCAAAATCATTAAAATATCCTAACCCTTCTCCTCCATATACTATCTTTTCAATTTTTAACTCTATTATTTGTTTTTTTTCTAATTTCATCTATTCTCCCAACTTTTATTATAAAGAATCTTTTTTTATTCTAAAAAAGTTTATATCACCTGATATAGCCATATTCTTTTTAGAATTCATCTCTTTTTCTATTTTACTTAAATCCATTAAACTGTCGTATTCATACAGTTTATCATTTTTTTCTTTTTCTAAATTTTTTATATTTTTAGCTATTCCTTTATTTTCCTTTTCAAGTAAAGATATCTTTCTTATAAGATACCCATAAAAAGACCATACTGATAATATTATCATTACTATTAAAAGTATCTTTTGCTTTTTCATATAAACACCTTATAGTTTTTCAATTACTCTTAATTTAGCAGAGTGAGCTCTATTATTAAATTCCAACTCATTTTTTCCAGATATAATTGGTTTTCTATTTATCAATTTACCTTTTGGTTCCTCACTACACATACATATTGGTAATTCAATTGGACATCTACACCCTGTACATAAATCTCTAAACATATTTTTTACTATTCTATCTTCTAATGAATGGAATGTTATAATCCCTAAACGACCACCTTTTTCTAAAGATTCAAAACATTTTGTAATCGCATTTTTTAAAACTTCTAATTCTCTATTAACTTCAATTCTTATTGCTTGGAATACTTTCTTAGCAGGATGTTTCTCACTTCTAGGCGGATAACCTCTTCTTATAACATCTACTAATTCTCCTGTTGTTTCAATTGGTTTTTCTTCTCTTTTTTGACAAATTAATCTAGCTATTTTTCTAGAGAATCTTTCCTCTCCATATTCAAAAAATATTCTAGCTAATTCTCCCTCTTCATACTCATTAACTACTTCATAAGCTGATAGAGCTTCACTTCTATTCATTCTCATATCTAATCTAGTATTATATCTATAAGAAAATCCTCTTTCTGGATCATCTAATTGTGTTGAAGATACTCCTATATCCATTAAGATCCCTGTAACTTTATCTACTCCTGCCATATAAAGTACAGTTTCTATATTTTCAAAGTTATTTTTAAAAACTGACCATTTAGATCCATATTTTTCAAGTCTTTTCTTTGCAAATTCAATAGCTTGATCATCTTGATCAATTGATATTAATCTTCCATTATCATTTATCTCTCTTAAGATTCCTTCTGAATGGCCTCCACCACCCAAAGTACAATCTACATATACTCCATCTTTTTTTGTAACTAAATTTTCCAGTGTCTCATAATATAATACTGGTATATGGTATTCGCTTTCTATTTCGTGCATTTGTTCCTCCTAGAAAAAATAGAGAAGCCGCTTGGCTTCTCTATTCTATTATTATAAAAAATAAAAAATAATATATCTTACAACTCTTAAAGCGAAATATGCCAATACTGGGGACAAGTCCATTCTTAAATTCCCAAATGGCAATAAATATCTAAACGGCTTTAAAATTGGTTCTGTTAAACTATATACAAGATTTGTAAATTCATTTCTTGAATATGGTGCTAACCAAGATAACAATATTCTTATTAAAATAAGGATATTAATTATTTCAAAAATCAAATTTATTATTCTATACATTTTTTCTCCTTAAATATCATTTAATATTTTTAATTTATTTTAATTTTCATTTAAAAAATAATGTTTAGCTTTTACTGAATACTCCCATCCAGACCAAACTGTCAATACAACAGGAATAAGTGTTAGATAAAAATATAAATTTTTATAAAATTCTGCATTACTTGGTGTCTTTCCTAATCCAAAAACTAACATAATCATAATTACAATCATTTGAGTTGTAGTTTTATATTTACCTAGCATTCCTGCTGGGATAACCTCACCTTTTGCTGCTGCTATTGTTCGAATTCCACTTATTAAAAACTCTCTCGCTATAACTACTATAGACATCCAAGAAGGAATATAATCTAACTTTACAAAAATTACTAAGGCTGAAATAACAAGAATTTTATCTGCCAATGGATCCATTATCTTTCCTAAATCTGTTATTAAATTATATTTCCTTGCAATATATCCATCTAACCAATCTGTTAATGAAGCAAACATAAAAATTGCAAAAGCTATAAGTCTATACATCTCTCCATTTGAACCTACTGATGATTCTTGTAAAAAATATATAAAAGGAATTGCCAATATTAATCTAATTGCTGTTAGTTTATTTGGTAAATTCAATTTGTTTTCCTCCTTAACTTAACTTTTATGTTATTTAGATTCATTCTCCACAATAGCTCCTATGAAATCATAATCAAAGTTTTGCTCTATTTTAACTTTTACAATTTCACCTTGCTTTGCTGTTCCATCATTTGTTAAAACTTTTCCATCTATATCTAATGCTTGACCTCTAGTTCTTCCTTCTAACATAAATTCACTTTCTGAAGAGATTCCGTCAATCATAACCTCAACAACTTTACCGATCATATCTTTATTTTTTCTTTCAGCAATTTCTGATTGTAAATTTGTTAATTCGACCCATCTTTTTTCTTTTATTTCTTCTGGAACTTGATTTTCTAAATCGTGAGCAACAGTTCCCTCTTCTCTTGAATATTTGAAAACTCCAACATAATCAAATTTAAACTCTTCTACAAAGTCTTTTAACTCTTCAAAATCATCATCAGTTTCACCAGGGAATCCAACTATAACAGTTGTTCTAATTGCTGCTTCTGGAATCTCTTTTCTTATTCTATTTAAAATTCCTTTAATGTAATCTCCTGATTTTGCTCTTGCCATATTTTGTAATATATTTCCAGAAATATGTTGAATAGGTACATCAAAATAATTACATACTTTAGGTTCAGTTTTTATAACTTCTATTAATTCATCTGTTAAAGAATTAGGGAACATATAGTATGATCTTATCCATTCTATTCCTTCTACTTTTACTAGTTCTCTTAAAAGATCTGGCAATGCTTTCTTATTGTATAAGTCTATTCCATACTCTGTAGTTTCTTGAGCTAATAAATTAATCTCTCTAACGCCACTTGCTGCTAAAGCTTTAGCTTCTTCAACAATATCCTCAATAGTTCTACTTCTTAAGTTTCCTCTTAACTGTGGAATTATACAATAAGTACATCTTCTATTGCATCCTTCAGCTATTTTTAAATATGCTGTATGTGGACTTGTTGTTAATATTCTTTCAGTTCCTGCATTTGCTAAGAATTCAAAGCTATCACATCTTATTATTTTTTCATCTTCAAAAATAGTATCTACAACTTCCTCTATTTTATCAATTTCTCCAGTTCCTATAACAGCATCTATTTCTGGTATCTCTGCTATTAACTCTTCAGCATATCTTTGAGCTAAACATCCTGCAACAATTATTTTTTTTACTTTTCCTGATTTTTTACACTCTGCAACTTCTAATATTGCTTGAATTGATTCCTCTTTAGCATCACCTATAAATCCACAAGTATTTACTAAAACAACTTCCGCATCTTCTAAGTTATTTGTTAATTCAAATCCTTTTCTAGCAACCATTAATCCTATTAAATGCTCACTATCTACTAAATTTTTACTACATCCTAAACTAATTAAACCTAATTTCATTTTTACCTCGCTTTATATTGTTCCCAATGGAAAATAACACAGAGGTTGAAATCCTCTGTGTTATTTTTATATTTTTAATTACTCTACTGTTACTTTTATTTCTTCTGTTTCAGTAACTTCAACTTTTACTGCTGCCTCTTGTAGAAGTTTCTTTCTACTTAAACTAATTTTTCCATTCTCTGTAGATATTACTTTAACCTCAAAAGTATCTCCTGCTTTTAATACATCCTCAACATTAGCTACTCTTTCTAAAGAGATTTCTGATACATGTAAAAGTCCCTCTTTACCTGGTAATATCTCCATAAATGCTCCGAATTTAGCTATATTAACAACTCTACCTGTATAAACTTCTCCAACTTCTACATCTTTAACATAGTTATTTACAAGTTTTACAGTTTCTTCTAATATATCTAATCCTTTACAGAAAATTGACACTTTTCCATCATCTTCTATATCAATAGTTGCACCTGTAGTTTCAATAATACCTTTTATGTTTTTTCCACCAGGTCCTATTAATGCTGCAATTTTATCTTTTGGTATAGTCATTTGATGAATTCTAGGAACAGTTGGTCCTAAATCATTTGGTATTGATATTGTATTATTCATTACATCTAATATTTGTAATCTTGCGATTAAAGCTTGCTTTAATGCAATTCTCATTATATCTTCTGATATTCCAGTAATTTTCATATCCATTTGTAATGCAGTTATTCCATTTTTAGTTCCCGCTACTTTAAAGTCCATGTCTCCTAAGTGATCCTCTAGACCCATTATATCAGTTAATACAACATAGTCGTCTCCCTCTTTTATAAGACCCATTGCTATTCCAGCAACATGCTCTTTAATAGGTACTCCTGCTTGCATTAATGCTAATGACCCTCCACAAATTGAAGCTTGTGACGATGATCCATTTGATTCAGTAATTTCTGAAACTAATCTTATTGTATATGGGAATGCATCCACTGATGGTAATACATAACTTAAAGCTCTTTCAGCTAAAGATCCATGTCCTAGCTCTCTTCTTCCAGGTGCTCCCATTCTTCCTGTTTCTCCAACTGAATATGGAGGGAAGTTATAATGTAAATAGAATTTTTTGAAGTATTCTTCAGCTAATCCATCTATTAATTGCTCATCCTCTTTTGTTCCTAAAGTTGCTACTACTAAAGCTTGAGTTTCTCCTCTAGTAAATAAAGCAGACCCATGAACTACTGGAAGTATATCTACTTCAGCATCTAAACTTCTTATCTCTGTTGTTGCTCTTCCGTCAACTCTATGTTTATTATATAAAATAGCTTCTCTTACTAATTGTTTCATTAAATCATGATAATAATTTGCAAACTCAGCTACTACATCTGCAGGAACTTCTTCAGCATCTGCAAACTTAACCTTTACAAACTCTTCATATAAAGCATCTTCCACTGCATCTATTGCATCTTCTCTTGCATGTTTCCCAGTTGTTAAAACAGCTTCTTTTAATTTTTCTGTTCCGTTTTCATCAATGAATTCTTTAACTAAAGGCATAACTTCTGGAGCTGCAAATTCCATTTTTTCTTTTCCTACAAGTTCTTGGAACTCCATTTGGAATTTACATAATTTTTTAATATTATCATGTGCAAACATAATTGCTTTTAACATAACTTCTTCATCTATTTCTCTAGAACCTGCTTCTACCATGTTTATTGCATCCATAGTTCCTGCAACTGTTAAATCTAAATCACTTATTGCTAATTGTTCTGGTGTTGGATTTAATACAAATTCTCCATCAACCATTCCTACAACAACTCCTGCAACTGGTCCCATAAATGGAATATCTGATATTGTTAATGCT
>NZ_CAMQYW010000082.1 GCF_947039425.1 uncultured Cetobacterium sp.
GATCTCATTAGCACTTTTATTAGCTTTTGCAAATGAAGAATTAAGGATTAAAGGTATTACAGTATCAGCTGGGAATGTTCACATTAATAACACAACTGAAAATGCTAGAAAAATAACGGGATATTTTAGAAAAGAAATACCAGTTTCTAAAGGTTGTGAAAAACCAATGTTTAGAAATATTGTAACAGCATCAGAAGTTCATGGAGAAAGTGGAATAGGGAAAGTAGTTTTAAAAAATACAGATAAAAAAATAGAAGAAAAAAATGCGATGGAATTTATAGCAGAGGTATTAAAAAAAACAGAAGAAAAAGTAACAGTTGTAATAACGGGACCAATGACAAATATTGCTGTTTTTTTAATAAGTTATCCAGAATTAAAAAATAAGATAGAGAAATTTGTTATTATGGGTGGATCATCAATTGGTGGAAATGTGACCCCATCCGCAGAATTTAATATTTATGTAGATGCCGAAGCAGCGGATATTGTTTTTAAATCAGGTATTGATATTGTACTTTGTCCACTTGATGTAACGATGAAAGCTTATATAACAGAGGAAGATTTGGAAGACATAAAAAACATTGGAAATTATGCTTCTGAAATAGCATATGGTGCTATAAAAAATTCTTTAGAATTTTATAAGGAATTTTACAATACAAACAAAGTACCAATGCACGATCCATGTACAATAGCGTATTTGTTAAATAGTGAAATTTTCAAAGGAAATGAAGCTTTTGTAGGTGTAGAATTAAAGGGTAAATACACATATGGAGAGACAATAATTGATTATAGAAATAAACTAGGAAAAAATAAAAATGCTTTAGTTTTAAACGAGATAGATAGAGAAAAATTTGTAGAGATGTTGAAAAAAGCTATAAAAAGTATATAAAAAAAACTGGAATTTTCCAGTTTTTTTATATACTTGATTTTTTTAATTTTTTATTAATTTCAAAGATTTTAAATAAAATTCCTGTTGTAATAAAAGTTAAAACATCTGCAAAGGGAAGTGTTAACCAAATACCAGTAACTCCAAAGAACTTTGGAAGAATAAGTATGCCAACAATCATAAATATTATTCCTCTGCAAATAGAGATGAAATTAGCTAAAGAAGCTTTGTTCATAGCTTGTAAATAAGATATATTTATAAAGTTAGCTCCAACAAAGATAATGGCACTTGTGTATAAAAATAAACCTTGTGCTGTATATTCAATTAAAGGTTTTTCAGTGGTAAAAGTTTTTACAACATCTATAGAAAATATTTTAACTAATATAAGTGAAATTGTTGTCGCAACAAAACAAAATTTATGTGCAAATTTAAAAATATCTAAAACCTTATGATAGTTATGTCTACCGTAATTAAAACTTACAATTGGTTGAATTCCTTGAGCAAGACCCGTAAAGAACATTCTTAAAATAACAAAAGAATAAGAAATTATTCCATAAGCAGCTATTCCTTTTTGTCCAACAGTAGAGGCCAAACTAATATTTAAAAGGATGGTTATAACCATAACAGCAAATTCCAATATAAAAGAGGAAAATCCTAAAGAACATATTTTATACATTAATTTCCACTGGATATCTTTAATATTAAAATCAAATTTAAAAGATGAATTAAAAAAATGTAAACATAGATATCCAGCAGATAAAATTTGTCCAATAGCAGTTGCGTAAGCTCCTCCTTCAATTCCCATCTTCATAGGAAAAATAAAGACATAATCTAAAATAATATTAGTAGCAGCTCCTATAAATAATGAGTTCATAGCTCTTTTAGGAGCATTATCATTTCTGACTATAGCATTTAATGATATTGAAATCATTAGGAAAAAAGATGAAATAATACAAGGATAAATATACTTTTTAACCATAGGAAGTAATAGTTCTGTTGCTCCCAAAGAAATCATAATAAAATCTGAGAATATAAAAACTATACTAGCTATTAAAATATAGAAGATAATATTTAAAATAATGGTATAAGTAAAACTTTGATTTTTAAATTTTTGATTATCACTATATAAAGAGATTAAGGTTGCTCCACCAGCTCCAAACATAAGGCTTAAGGCAGCAGTTAAATTAACAATGGGATAACCTATATTTACAGCAGCTATTCCTATACTACCTATTCCTCTAGATATAAAAACTCCATCTGCAACAACATATAGGGAGTTAACAAGCATTCCTATTGCAGCAGGAATGGCAAATTTATAAAAAAGTTTACTGATATTGCTATCACTTGATAAAGTATTAGTTAAATTCAGGGTATTTGTTGACATTTTTCTTAAAATCCTCTTCCTTTTCAAGCCTTTCTAAGGCTTTCATTTCACGTTTAGTCATAATAAAAGTAACAGTTACAGAGAGAATATCAGCACAAGGAACTGCTAACCAAACTCCTTTAACACCAAAAAGTTTAGAAAGAACAAGAACTAATGGAATTAGAAATAAAACTTGTCTTGATAAACTTAAAAACATTGTTGTTTTAGGTTTTCCTGTAGCTTGAAAATATATAGCTGCAATTATTTGAAAACCTAAAAATGGAAACATCATTGTAAAAATTTTAAGACCACTTGAAGCTACTTTTAATAGCTGAGGATCTTTCGTAAATATTACTATAAAATATGGAGATAGAAATTGAATAGCAAAGAAACCTAAAGTTGATATAACAGTTGCTCCTTTAACAGCAAGTTTAAAGGCTTGGCTTACTCTATGATATAGTTTAGCTCCATAGTTAAATCCTAGAATAGGTTGAACACCTTGATTAATACCAAAAATAGGCATTAAAATAAAAGTATTTACAGCGTTGGCAATAGTCATTGCTCCAACAGCAACATCCCCACCATATTTCATAAGAGAACTATTTACAACTAAAGTAACAACACTAGATCCCATTTGAAGAATAAAAGGACCTGCACCAATCATAAGTATATTTTTAATATTATTTAGATTTAGTTTTAAATTAGAAGTAAATAATTTAATTCCACTCCATTTAGATTTAAAGTATCCGACAGTCCATAACATAGAGACTATTTGAGAAATAACAGTAGCAATAGCAGCTCCTTTAACACCCATATTAAGACCAAAAATAAAAATGGGATCAAGAATAATATTAGTAATAGCTCCTAATAAAAGAGTCATCATAGAAATTTTAGGATTTCCATCAGATCGAACAGCAGCATTTGTAGTATAGCCAACAGTTAAAAAAGGAAAACCAAGAGCAACAATAGATAAATATGACTTAGCATAAGGTTCAGTATGTATACTTGCTCCAAGCTTATGAATGTATAAATCCATAGTAAAAATAACAATAATAGATAAAATTAATCCAAAAATAATAGATAAAGAAACACCATTCCCTAGATATTTTTCTGCCAAAATTTTATTTTTTTTACCTAGTGAAATTGATATATTTGTAGCGGTTCCCATACCGATTAATAAGCAAAAAGCAATTGAGATAATCATAATAGGAAAGACAATTCCAACTCCAGCAATGGCAAGAGAACCAATTTCTGGAATATTTCCTATATAAATTCTATCAACAATATTATATAAGGCATTTACCAACATCCCAACCATAGCAGGTAAGGAAAATTTTAATAAGAGTTTTCCAATAGCTTCTTCTCCCATTTCATTATATTTTTCAGACATTAACCCCTCCTAATGTAAAGTGAAAAAACATATTTAAAACGTTTTAATAGTAAACAAATATCACTATAAATATAGAATATAATTATATTCTGAATGGATATTATATCTTAAAACTTTTGAAAAAGCAATTGAGATAATAAAAAAAACATTGAATTATAAACAGAAAAGATAGTAATATATATCATGCATAAAATAATTAAGTAACAAAATTAGAATGAAAGGTTGGTATTTATATATGGTGAGATTAAATTTAAGTATTAATAAAGATTTGAAAGAGAGCTATTATATACAAATATATAAACAAATAAAAAAACAGATACTGAATACTACGATAAAAGAGGGAGATAAATTACCATCAATAAGACAAGTTGCAATAAAATTAGATATAAATCAAAATACAGTTATACAGAGTTATCACTTATTAGAAGAAAAAGGATTTATCAATAAAATATCAGGAAAAGGTTGTTTTGTTGCAAAAATATCAGACTTTAAAATAGAACAAAAAGAAATAGCTTTAATAGAAAGCTTTAAATATGGTCAAAAAGAAAAAAATGGAATTGATTTTTATAATGGAACACCAGCTTATGAATATTTTCCAATAAAGCAATTTGAACAATTTACAAAAGAGGTAATCTCAGAGTGTGGTGGAGAAATTTTTCAATATCAAAGTGTACAAGGAGTAGATAGCTTAAGAGAGATATTAGCTGAAGATTTAGAAAGAGATGGAATATTTGTAACAAAAGATAGAATTCAGATTACTTCAGGAACTCAGCAAGCTTTAGATATAATAATAAAATTATTTACAAAAGATAGAAAACCAACAGTAGTTTTATCTTCGCCCACTTATCCCAATGCTTTAAATATATTTAAAGATTGTTGTAATATAAAAGACATGGATATTAAAAAAGATGGATGGGATTTAGATGAATTTGAAAAATTATTAAAAGAGGAAAAAATAGATTTTATTTATGAAGTTATAAATTATCAAAATCCGACAGGTGTTATTTGGAGTTTAGAAAAAAGAGAAAGATTATTGAAATTATCAAAAGAGTATAATTTTTATATTATAGAAGATGATAGTTTTTCTGAATTTTATTATACTGATGAAAAGCCAGAATTATTAAAAAGTTTAGATAAAATTGGAGAAGAAAAAATAATTTATATAAAAACATTCTCAAAAATTTTAATGCCAGGGATAGGATTAGCATTGATGGTTGTTCCAGAAAATTTATTAGAAAATATTCTTTTAGTTAAATATGGATTAGATACAACAACTTCAGGTTTAAATCAAAAAATATTAGAAAAATTTATAAAAACAAAAGAATTGGAAAATCACCTTTTAAATATTAGAGAAATTTTTAAAAAGAAAAAAGAACTGATGTTTGAGCTTTTAAAAAGAATTCAAAATTTAGAAATTATGCATATTCCAGAAGGTGGATTTTTTATATGGGTTAAATTAGCTGATTGTATAGATGGTGAAAAATTTTATAAAGAATGCAAAGAAAATGGAGTTTTCTTACTTCCTGGAAGTGTTTTTTATAGTGACAGAAGAGATGCTTGTAAAATAAGATTAAGTTTTATCTCCCCATCCCTTAAAGAGATAATAAAAGGGATAGGGATTATAGAACATTTATTACTTCTTTCTGTAATTGAAAACTCTAAAACATGTGGAAACTAAAATTATACCTAGGGCCATAGATCCAGCAGTAATAGAAGTTTCGATACCTTTTAAAAGAGATTCATGATACTTATTTTGAATAAGATATAACATTGTATAATATACTCCTCCTCCAGGAGCTAGAGGAATTAATGCAGCAATTAAAAGTGTAGGAACAGTTGTTCCTACAAGTTTAGCTGTAGCTTCAGAATAAAAAGCAGTAATTGTAGTTGCTATTAAAAAACAGACCGGATATGTGTATCCCTGTTCTTTTAATACTAAATAAACAAACCAACTAATAGCTCCACCAATACCAGAATAAATAATAAATTTACCTCTTACATTGAATAAAATAGCAAAACTTACTGTAATGAAAAATGAAAAAAGAACTTCTAAAAAAATCATTAAAAACCACCATTCCCTAAAAATAAAGTTAAAATAAGACCGGCACCAATTGCAATAGCAAATCCAATCATAATCATTTCCATAGCTCTAGAAGTTCCAGCAACTAAATCCCCAGCAATAATATCTCTAATTGAGTTGATAAAAGCAACTCCAGGAACAAGAAGCATAAGTGTTGAAATTATACTAATTGATGGGTTTGAAATAAAACCGATTTTAAAGAAAAAACAAGCTGTAAATGTACAAATAGAGCTGGAGATAAGATTAACAAAGAAACTATTTAATTTTAATCCAGAAATAAGATATTGAAAGATACTGGAAAAAGCTCCAGCAATAAAAGCTACGGCAAAATCATTTTCGTCTCCTTTAAAAGAAACAATAAAACTAGCCCCACCAAGAGCAGTTGCAAAAAGTTTTATTTTAAAAGGATGTTCTTCTATTTTTTCAATTTCATTAAGTTTTGATTTTAATTGACAAAATGAGTACTTATCAATATTTTTAATAAGGGTATTAATTTGATGTATTTTGTCTAAATCCGTTGTTCTAGAGTTAATTCTTTCAACAAGAGAAACGATTTCTCCTTGTCCATTTTTTCCAGAAGCAATAATACAAGTTAAAGTAGCAAAACAATCAACTTTCAAATTGAACTTTTGTCCAACTTTACTAACAATTTCCTCAACTCTATAAACCTCAGCTCCACTAGTTAAAATTATTTTTCCAGCAAAAGCAGCTAATTGGAGTATATGATGTTCAGAAATAAACTGCAAATTTTTCATAAAAACTCTCCTGTGAATATAAATATTATTTTAATATCCTAGCATTAAAGTTATTAAAAATCAATAATATCATGAACAAAAAATAAGAATAATCGAACAAAAAAAAATAAAATAAAACAGTACATTTTAAAAACAAAAAAAACAAAAACCACACAAAATAAAAAAATAAATAAAATGCATTGACACAAAATAAAAGTTATGGTAATATATCTTTGTTCTCAACGAAACGTTGTAAACGCCTGGGTGGCGGAATAGGTAGACGCACAGGACTTAAAATCCTGAGCTATCTGATAGCGTGCCGGTTCGATTCCGGCTCCAGGCACCATATGGTGATCATAGTTCAGTTGGTAGAGCGCGAGTTTGTGGTACTCGTTGTC
>NZ_CAMQYW010000083.1 GCF_947039425.1 uncultured Cetobacterium sp.
CTCTTTCCCTACACGACGCTCTTCCGATCTTGAAAAAATAATATGTAATATAATAAAAAATTTAGATTTAAATAAAAGTAAAAGAATGAAATTTTATTATCAACAAATGGTAAAAGAAACATTGAGTAGATCAGGAGGAACTTGGAGAACATTCCAGGGAAACTTTGAAAGAATAGAAGATATAATTTTTAAGATGTGTGGAAAAAATATAACAATAAAATTAAATGAAAATGGAGTAGAAATCTCCTAAATTTATAATGAAACCAGTCAATTTAGACTGGTTTTTGTATTTTTAGGAGATATAAAATTGAACATATCAAAAGTGCAATTTTTTTTGCACTTTTGATAGGGGTAATTTTAATAAGAATATAGATTTAAAAAGGGTTTATCTAGGGAAAAGACGACTAAAGTAATAGTGGGGTTTAGTAATACTAAAAGTGGATTTATAATTAAAGATTACGAAGCCGAAAAGAGACGAAGTAAGGAGGGTAAATGGAAGAGATAAAAGTAGAATGGTTAAAGATATCAGCAACTAGTCCTATTGTAAACACAACAGAGCAAATAGAACTGTATAAAAACTTAATTAAAGAAGCTAGTAGAACAGCTCCAATAGTTATAGATTCAAACAATGAAATTATAATAGGAGAAGCTAAATATTTAGCTTATGAAGAACTAGGAATAGAAGTAATTGAAGTTGTTAGAATTGAAAATATAACAGAGAATCAAATTAAACTATTAAGAATAGCTGAAACAAAAGCAATTCAATTGGGAGAATGGGATCATGAAAAACTATTTAAAGAGCTTGAAAGCATTGGAGATTTAGCAGATATTAGTGGTTTTGATTTTGAATCAGTGAAAGATATAGTTGAATCACTTGGAGATTCAATAGAAGAAGTTAAAGAAATAGATGCTCCAGAACTAGAAGAAGAACCATATACAAAGCCAGGAGATTTATTTATATTAGGAAATCATAGATTATTATGTGGAGATTCTACAAAAGAAGAGGATGTTAAAAGGCTTATGCAGGGCGAGATTGCAGATTTGATGATAACAGATCCTCCATACAATGTAAATTACCAAGGATCAAATGGATTAAAAATAAAAAATGATAATATGGATAGAATTAATTTTTATAAGTTTTTATTAGATTTTTATAAAAATGCCTTAAATCATATGAAAGAAGGAGCATCTTATTATATATTTCATGCAGATTTAGAAGCAGTATCTTTTAGAAAAGCTTTAGAAGAAAGTGGTTTTAAGTTATCTCAAATATTAGTATGGATTAAGAATAGCTTTTCTTTATCAAGACAAGATTATAATTGGAAACATGAACCTATTATTTATGGATGGAAGCCTGGAGCCAGTCACTTTTTTATAAAAGATTATACTCAAGATACAGAAATTCAAAGTGAAGAAAAGTTAAAAAAAATGTCTAAAAATGAATTAATTAATTTGATCTTAGAAATTAAAAAAAATATAGAAGAATCAAGCACAATTATAAGAGAAGACAGACCATCCAGAAATGATGTTCATCCTACAATGAAACCAATTAAGTTATTAGCTAGATTAATGGTTAATAGCTCAAAGAAAAAACAAATAGTAATAGATTTATTTGGTGGTAGTGGAAGCACATTAATAACAGCAGAACAAGTAGATAGAGTGGCTAGATTAATGGAGTATGATCCTAGATATGTTGATGTAATAGTAAAAAGATATATGAAAATGAATAAAACAGATATCAAGCTCATAAGAGATGGAGAAGAGATAAGCTATGAAACAATAAAAGATTTTTTAGGTGATTAAAGATATGAAGATTGAAAAGCTATCTGAAGAACAATTTAATACTTTAGCTCTCTATGAAGGATTACTTTTAAAAAGAATTGGAAAAACTAAAAAAGAAAAGTATGAACTAATCTCCAAAGAGCTAAAGATAAAAGTTGAAACAATTAAAACATGGATAACTAGGTATTACAAAAGTTATATGTCTTACCGAGAAGAGATTATTGAAAAAGATTCAAAAAGACTCAATTTAGAGGGGTTGACAGAATTAGAAGCAAGATATGTAAGAGCTAGACTGTCAGGATTTGGGAAAGAAGAAGCAAAATCTTATGCAGGATATAGTGAAACAACAAAGGCTGCAGATATAGAAAAACAATCAAAGATATCAAAGACATTAGAAGAGATTAGAAGTGAATTTATAAATGATGAAAAGTTTGGAGTAGAAGTAACAGTTAAAGCAATAGATGATATTCAAAGAAGAGCTAAGAAATATGAGAGAGAAGTTGTTGATAAGACAGTTATCCCAATGAGTGATGGAAAGACTGTAAGTAGAACCATAACTAATACAAATGCTTTTATGGCAGAGTTAGGAGCAATTAAATTAAAAGCTTCAATACTTGGATATGATGCAAGAACATCAACAGTAAGACAAGAGAAAGTAGGAAGTACAGGGAAGCAAAGAGTGAAGATAGAACCAAGGAGGAAGTAGGATGAAGAAAGAACCAGTAAAGAAGCCAGTGAATCCTAAAGATCCAAGCAAGTATCAAGGGTAAATACAAAAAAGGTACTGTGAGAGGGGGTAGGGAGAGCTTGTGGGGCGCGATGAGCCACAAAACTTTCAAAAAAATTTTTAAAACTTTCACTTCCTTCCATTTGCCAGGCAACAAATGAGGTGAAAAATGAGTACAGATTATTATATAGATGAGGAAGGACTAGCTGAAATTACAGGACTTAGTCCTAGATCCATAAGAAGTAAATTTAAACAATATAGAACAGATGGAAAAGAATATGATTATCTAGCAATTGCAGAAGATGCAGTTAAAGAAAAATATTCAAATAAAGTAAAAGACATATTTGTAGATGTTGAATCTTTAGCAATTATTTTAGGAGTAACAGAGAAGACAATACAGTCATATAAAAATAAAAAAATTATATTAGCAGAAGCAAATGGAACTTTTAATCTACTGGCTAACTTGGAAAGATACAATAAAGAAACAAGTGAGCATAATAAGATTCTAAAAGTAAAAAGAGAAAGAGAAGAAGTTAAAAAGCAAAGAGAACTATTAGCACTTGATATTGATGAAGGTAAATATATTCCAGTAGAGCTTTATGGAATGCTTTTAAAAGATACTGTAGTTTCTTTTAGACAAGACCTCCTAAGAACAGCAACATATTTAAATATAAATTTAAAAAATATACCACAGTCTAAATGGAAAGCATATTTACAAAAGACACTAAATGATACTCTAGAAAATTTAGAGAAATTATCAAAAGAAGTGGAGGATAAAATAATTGAAAAGATTGAAAATGAAAATAGAATGGGAGAAAAATAAAAAAATAGTATCTCTTTTAAAAATTTTTAATAAAAAAAATGTGAGATTAAATATTCAAAAGTCTTTAGCAATGGGAGTTGTTCTTTGGTCAAATACCTATAGATATTTATCAAGAGAAGGTTCCGCAGAGGTAGGGAAGTTTAACATTGATAGAACTCCATATTTGAGAGAACCATTGGAAAAATTTACTCAAGAAGGAGTAAGAGGAATAGCTTTAATGTTGGCTTCTCAACTTGGGAAATCAGAAACACTAAATAATATAGTTGGATGGATAATTCATATAAATCAGTGTCCAACTATGATAGTACAACCAACAGAAACACTAGCTGAAGAGTATTCAAAAGAAAGAATAGCACCAATGCTAAGAGATACTCCAGTACTTTCAGAAATTATGAAAGAGTCAAATAATGATGCTGTAAAGTATAAAACATTTCCAGGAGGATATCTATCTTTTAGAGGAACAGGAGCAGCTAATAAATTAGCAAGTAAACCAATAGGAATCGCACTTTGTGATGAGATAGATAGATTTCAAGTTACAAGAGAAGGAGATCCATTAACTTTAGTAAGGCGTAGACTTGAAACATTTAAAGAAGATGCAAGACTCTTTTTATCAGGAACACCAACAATAAAAGGACTTTCACCAATTGAATCAGAGTATTTAAATTCAACTCAAGGAGAATGGCATATACCTTGTCCAGAGTGTGGAGAATATGTAACTTTTTCATGGGATAGAATGAAATTTACTGAAGATTTAAAAGAAGAACCAAGAATGAGTTGTCCAATATGTGAAACTGAAAATATAGAAGATGTATGGAAAGCTAATAGACAACTTGATGGAAAATGGATTCATAAAGATTTAGAAAAAGATATGTATGGATATAAGCTTTCAGCTCTTGCAAGTCCTTGGATGACTTGGAAGAAAATAGTACAAGAATATTTAGAAAGAAAAGATGATTTAGAGAAATTAAAAGCCTTTCACAATACTGTCCTAGGAGAAACTTGGGATGAGGAAGTAAGACAAGAAATAGGATATGAAATGTTACATGACAGAAGAGAAGAATATGATGAGCTACCAGAGGAGGTTAAAGTAATAATTTTAGCCATAGATGTACAGGGTAGTTGGTTTCAAATGGAGTATGTTGGATATGGTGAAGGTCATGAAAGTTGGGGTCTTGGAGTAAAAAGATTATATTTAGATTTAAGTGAAGTATCAAATTGGGAAATATTAGATGAATATATTGAAAAACAATTTACAAATAGTGAAACAGGAAGAATTTTAGATGTCCAGGCAACAGTAATAGATACTGGAGGACTATTCACAGATCAAGCATATGACTTTATCAGTCCAAGACAAAGACAAGCAGTCTACGGAATAAAAGGAATGAGAGGGATTGGAACTCCAGGATTTAATGGAAGTAAACCAACTAAATGTGGAAGAATTGATTTGATATCTTTAGGAGTAAGTACTTTAAAAGGAACAGTATATTCAAGGCTTTCAATTAATTCTAAAAGAGCAGGATATTGTCATTTTCCATTAGATGCAAAAAGAGGGTATGATCTTGAGTATTTTAAATCTCTAACAGCAGAAGTTAAAAAAATAAATAAAAGTGGAAATGTAGTATGGGAAAAAACAAGAGAAAGAAATGAAGGATTAGACTTAAGAGCATATATTGAAGGAATCCTTTTAGCAATAGGAATTGGTACTGAAGAACTAAAAAGAATGAAATAAGGATGTGATAGTTTGAGTGGAGAGTTGACATATGGAAGAGCTCTTGAAAGATTAAATGATTATTTAGCTGCAGAGGAAGGGATAACTTTAGCACAAGAATATACATTAGCAAATGGGCAAAAATTAACAAAAGCAAATCTTAGTCAAATTCAATCGGGAATAAAGTATTGGCGTGAAATTTGTTCTGAGCTTAAAAGCGAAGAATCAGGTGGAATTGGATTTTATCAAGCAGTAGTAAAGTAACTAGGAGAAATAATGGGAAAAAATAGAAAGAGGAATAAAAATCAAAATAGAGCAGATCCCATGAATTATTCACATTCAGGAGGTAGTTCTATAAATACAGCTTTAGCTGATTTATTTAGTGGAATAAATACTCCAGAGGAAGATATAGAAGAAAATAAAGAAGTCTTAATGGGTAGATCAAGACAACTAGCAATGGGAAATGCTCTTGCTATATCAGCATTAAAAAAAATTAGAACTAATGTTATTGGATCAGGACTTAAATTAAAAGCTAGTATTCCTGCAGATATACTTGGAATAAATGAAGAAGAAGCTGAAAAAATAGAAAGAAAACTAGAAACATTATGGGAGTATTGGGCGGAAAGTACAGAATGTGATTATGAAGGACAGATGAATTTTTATCAAATTCAATCTTTAGCAATACTTACAAAATTAAGAGATGGAGAGTGCTTTGTAGGGTTGCCTTTTAGAAAAAATTTAAATGATGTCTTTGAATTAAAATTAAGGGTACTTGATTCAGCTCTTTGTGTAAATCCTTCAGGTTCTTCAGAGAAAGTGATAAATGGAGTAGAAAGTGATAGTCAAGGCGTACCAATAGCATATCATTTTAGAAAAAATTATAAATCAATGGATACTGTAAGAATAAGTAAATATGGATCTTTAACAGGAAGACAAAATATTTTAGTTTTAATGGAGAGGGAGAGAGCAGGACAAAAAAGAGGAGTTCCTCTTTTATCTCCAGTAATGGAAGAACTTCACCAAGTAACTAAAGTTAGAAGAGCAGAACTTAAAAACATTTTAGTATCAACAATTTTCTCAGTATTTGTAACTAGTCCAGATAGTAAAAGTACTTTGAAATTGAAAAAAGATTTTAATAGTTTAATAGATGAAAAAAATGAAGTAGTTAAATTAGGTTCTGGAACAATAAGTGTTTTACCACCAGGAGTAAAGATAGAACAAGCTAATCCAAATAGACAATGTGCTTCTTTAGACAGCTTTATAACTTCAATAGCTAAGAACATAGGGGCATGTCTTGAAATTCCTTATGAGGTATTAATGAGTTCTTTTAATTCTAGTTATTCAGCTTCAAGAGCAGCATTAAATGAAGCTTGGAGAACATATATGTTACATAGAGAGTGGCATATAGCAGAATTTTGTAAACCAGTATATGCTGAATTTTTAGATTATATAGTGGATAGTGGAATTATTGAGTTACCTGGATATAAAGAAAATTTATTAATTAAAAGAGCATATCAAGGAAGTGAGTGGTTTGGAAGTAGTGTTGGACAAATAGATCCATCTAAAGAAGCTAAAGCTGCTGAAATTAGACTTAGATGTGGATTAACATCACTTACAAGAGAAACTAAATTACTGACAGGTGCAGATTATGAAACAGTATTAAAGCAAAGAAGGAAAGAAGCACAAAATGAACTTGAACTAAATGAATTAAAAAGAAAAGCTAGAGAAGTAAAAGGCGGTGGAGAAAATGTCATGGTGGAGAGCGGTAAAGAAAAAAAATAATGTTGCTGAAATTTTAATTTTCGGAG